>JAGGSH010000001.1 GCA_021159185.1 bacterium | reverse complement strand
CTCAAGCCGTTTAGTTTTGTAACTAGCTTCTGTTTCTTACGCACCCCTCGCCCCGATGCTCATCGGAGCACCTCCCCTCAGAGAGGGAAAGAGGAGAGAATTTTTTATAACTCAAAAGTAAATAAAGAAATTTAAAAGCTAAAGTCTAAGAAGTAAAATTATTTGAGCAAGCCTTTGAATTTTTCCACCATTTCCACCGGTGTTGGATCTTGATTATATTCCAGAGCTAAGTAATAGGATATCCAGTCACCCAAACAAAGGGTGGAAAATATTTTATAGAATATATGGCTGTTTTCCATATCAATCATTTCTGTCTTAATATTTTTTTCTTGAAACAGTTTGGCGGTGATATCAAAACGCTTTAAATTTTGGGGATGGTCGTCGGAATCTCTTAACATTAAAATGTAAAACTTTGACTGGGGATTAGTGAACCCGACCATTTCATTATGGTTAAGCTCCGGGAAAAAATTACAGAAAGCGGGAACCTTGGAATTCTCGTTAAATTTAATCTTCCAAATCATCGCCAGCGATTTAAATTTAGCGGAAGAGTAGATAACCAGAGTTTTTCCCATAAGCTTTTCAGCAATTTCTTTTCCTTTGTTTTTCAATTCTTCTGTTTCTTTTTTAAGATTTTTTGACAGATTAATCAACTCTTCAGTTTTGTCCGCTACCAATCCGGCATTAACTAAAACTTGAAAAATAACAGCGAAGAAATATCCGGTTGCCATTCTAGGCTGGATGCCTGAAGGAAGTTTAATGTGCGAGATATTATTTTCCCGGCACATTCTTTCCACTTCCCCGCCGCTGGAAATCCCAACGCAAGGCAAATTATTTTTTAAAACTTCCCGGAAAGATGAAATGGTTTCTTCCGTATTGCCGGAATAAGAACAAATAAAGTTTAAGCAATCTGTATAAGCTTCGGGGGGTAGAGAGTAAAACCTGTTTTGATAAACGGCTAATCTCTTGCAACTGCTGGATTTTTTAAATAAATCATTAAGATATATTCTCAAAATATTTCCCGGCAAAGCTGATCCGCCCATCCCGGAAAGCATAATGGATTTAAAATCGCCTGTCAGCTTAATATCTTTCGCCAGTTCCAATCCCTCCGCGAATTGATCCGCGCCATCCAGTATCACTTGGCGAAGATTTGATTTGTCAATATTGTTTAGCATAGCTATTTATTTGCAAGAAACCCCCTGGCGTTGTTTACATTTTCTTTCTATGTCATTCCTGCTCCTCTATGTCATTCTCGTGAAAGCGGGAATCTAGAGTAATTCTTAACGCTAGCGATTTTATCCTGGATTCCCGCCTGCGCGGGAATGATAAAGGATAATTTAATAATTTACTTTCTAACCCTTTTAGTTTTGATATACCATTTATTAATTTCGGAAAAGCGTTGAGAGGGAGCGTTAAGGCTTTTAAGCTCCAGCCCTTTGACTTGTTTATTCACGGAATATAAGTAAAGAGGACTGTAAAGAAAAGCGGCTGGGTTTTTGTCTTTTATGATTTCCTGAAAACGGCGGTATTTTTCTATTCTTTTATTTTCATCCAAAGTTTCCCGCGCTTCTTCCAATATCTTGTCCACTTCGTCATCGCCAAAAAAGGAAAGATTAAGTCCCGGATCCCTTTTTTGGCTGGAACACCAAAAAGGGCAAGGATCTGGATTGAGATTAGTTGCTTGTCCAAATAAAAGCGCGTCATATTCTCTAGGCCGGATATAATTTTGCTGAAGATCAGAAACAGTCAGCACATTGACTTCCGCGCTTGCTCCTATTTCTTTCCACTGGCTTTTTAAAATATCCGCTGTCTGCGCCAGCTCCGGCCAGTCAGTGGTAAAAAATCTGAATTCTAATTTTATTCCGTCTTTTTCCCTGATATTATTTTCATTTAATTTCCAACCCGCTTCTTCCAATATTTTTTTGGCTTCTTCTATGTCAGAATCGCACCTTTCTATATCACCGGCATATTCCTTCATCTGTGGAAGAAAAGGAGAATTAACACCCACGCCCTTATCAGATAAAACCTTCTCTATTATTTTCTTGCGGTTAACGGCGCAAACCAACGCTTTTCTTACTTCACCATTAGCCAAAGAAACACTTTTATTTTGATTAAAGAAAACCGAAAAATAGCGAGGAATAGAAATTTCATAAATAGCGGTATTTTTAATTGTTTTTATATGGCTGATTTTTTCCGGGGAAATTCCGCTTATTCCCAAAATTTCCTTTTTATTATAAGCTTCTATGGCTGAATTTTCGTCAGGATAGAAATTAAAAGTAATTTTTGAAATATGCGGCCGGTTTGCGAAATAATTTTCAAAAGAGCGAAGCTCATAAGACAAAATATTGCCACTGGAATCTTTTTGAAAATCATAAAATTTATACGGGCCGGATCCGACAGGCTCTAAATTGTAATCGGCCAAGGCGAACTTTTCCGGAGCAACATTTTCCCAAATATGTTTGGGTAAAATTCCTACCGTCAAATTATTCAAAAATCCAAAATAAGGCTTTTTTAACGCAAAGGCCAGGGTGTAATCATCTATTTGTTTAATATCCACTCCTTGCCAATTATAACGCAAAGGGCTTTTATAAGCCGGGTCTTGTAAAATGCTAATAGTGAAAAAGACATCATCGGCATTAAGCTTTTCCCCATCGTGCCATACGGCGTTTTTCTTTAAATGTATGGTGTAAGTTTTTTGGTCAGATGAAATGTCCCAGCTTTCCGCTAAATCCCCGACTAAATTTCCGCCACTGCCCAACTTAAGCAATCCGCTATATATCACTTGAGTTAAATCAGCGTCTGTTTCGCTGGATTGAGAAAGCAGAGGATTAACATAAAGCGGCTGTCCTATAATGCCTTCTGTATAACTTCCTCCCTGCTTTGCCACCGGCTTGGTTAGTGAAAAATAGGCAATAATCCCCCAAGAAATGATCCCTCCCGCAATAAGAAGAATCAAAAAAGAGAAAATAATTTTTTCCTTAAAACTCAAAAACTTACTGATATATATCCAGTTTTGAGGCAAAAGAAATTTAATTTTTTTGCTACTGATATGTTTTTTTTAACTGTAGTAATTATTTAATACCGCCAAGACAACAAAAATAACTGAAAGCGTGATTGAAGAATAAAATAGAAAATTCTCAAATCCTCTTTTAGTGTGATAACCGCCGAAATCTCCGCCGAAAGCCGCGCTTAATCCGGAACCGCGATTTTGCAGCAAAATGGAAATAACCAGCAGAACCGAAACAATAATTTGAGAAATATTAATCCAACTCATTCCTTTATAAAGCTTAATTTCATCTAATTATACTAGCAAACAAGAAAAGAAAAGTCAATAATTTTATGTTTCGCGTATTGCCGCATTTTCATAAGCATTGTATCATAAGCTCAATATAAGTAAAATATTGTGATTATAAAAAAGAATGATAAAAATTTTTACGCCGTAATTATGGCAGGAGGAGCGGGAACTCGTCTCTGGCCTTTGAGCCGCCAGAAAATGCCCAAGCAATTTCATAAACTGACTTCTCAGCGCACAATGATACAGGAAACTTATCATCGCCTAGTAAATATTGTTCCTAAAAATAATATTTTTATTTCCACCACCGAGCATTATAAAAAAATTATCAAACAACAGTTTCCGTTTATTAGAAACACCCAATTGATAATAGAGCCATTGCCCCGCAATACCGCGCCGGCCATAGGTTTAACAGCTGGCTATATTCAAAAAATAAATCCGCGCGCGATTGTGGCTACCATAGCCTCTGATCATATTATTAAAAACATTTCGGAATTTAATCTTTCTTTAAAAATAGGATTAGAAACTGTTTCTAACAATAAAGACAAACTGGCTACCATAGGCATTAATCCCACTTATCCGGACACCGGTTTGGGATATATCCAAAAAGGAAAAATATTTTGCCGAATTGAAAAAAGGAAAGTTTTTCACGCTAAGAATTTTAAAGAAAAGCCATCTTCGGAAACCGCCAAAAAATATTTGAAATCCGGAGATTATTTTTGGAACGCCGGCTATTTTATTTTCTCTGCCAGCAATCTCTTGGAAATTTACAAGGAATTTATCCCCGATACTTACAAACGGATTTGTGAAATAATCAGCTGGCAGAAAAAAAGTGGAAAAATGGATAACAAAAGAAAGGCCATGAAGAAAATTTTTTCTTCCATTCAAGAAGAACCGTTTGACACAGCTATTGCTGAAAAATTAAATCCCAGCCAAAGATTAGTTATTCCTTCTAAATTAATCTGGAGTGATGTGGGAAATTGGGCGGCTTTATCTGATTTTTTTCAAAAGGATAATAATAAAATCCCGGATCATATTAAGGGAAATTACATAAATTTCCAAAGTAAAAACTGCTTTATTAAATCAAATAGGAAATTGATTGCCACTATAGGGCTGGAAAATATTATAGTTATTGACACCGATGATGTAATTTTAATCGCCCGCAAAGACAAAGTCCATGATGTAAAAAAAGTAATTAAAGAATTAAAGAAACGGGGGAAAAGCGGACAATCACTTATTTAAACTTCAATTCTCTTGCTCTGCCTCGCAAGTATACGCGGCAAAATTTTGGTGCCCCCTGCAGGATTTGAACCTGCGACCTTCTGGTCCGAAGCCAGACACTCTAATCCGCTGAGCTAAGGAGGCTTTTACGGGTTTATAAAAATTTCCCAAGGGCGGCTAGAGGGAATCGGACCCTCGTACCCGGTACCACAAACCGGTGTTCTGCCATTGAACTATAGCCGCCATAACATAAAAACCTATCGCTTTCTCAAGATAGCAGAAGATAGCGAGAATTTCAAGGGAAGCCGCCTGCCAAGTAAAGCGCGGATAGAAATTTATCCAAGGCTGTTTATTCTTTCCTTAAATTTTTCAAAAACTTTCGGTCCTTGGGGGCAAGGCAGAAAAATCAACGCCTCGTCTGAAATATCCACCAAACTTCCTCTCTGGCGCGTTTTAGGATTATTCTCTATTTTTTTGGTTTCCAGTTTTCTCAGCCAACTTTCCAAAAAATCCCAATCAAAAACCATTTCCAGAATTTTTCTCACAAATCGGGAAAGTTTCGTGTCTCGCAATAATTTTAAATTACTTGCTTCCGCTATTTTATAATTAGGCTTGAATTTTTTAATCCACCTGTTCTTTATTTGGAACCGCTTATATTCCTGACCGCCAAAAAGAGGAAAACAAAAAAAATATTCATTAGCGGAAAACAAATCCCTAACCTTTATTTTTAAGGACTTATCCGTGATAAAGTGATTTAAGCATATTCGGTCTTTAATTTTATCGCCATATCTTCTTTTACCCATAAGATGAACGGCTAAAGTCACCAAAGTTCTCCCCGTCCAAATTTTTCCGTGCTTAAGAACCACTAACAAATCCCAGTCGCTTTTTCCCTGGGCGTTTCTCATAGCCAGCCTCCCGGTGATTCCTATCATACGGACAAAAGGAATAAATCTTAAAAACCAAACGGCGCGGCGCAGTCTTTTCGCTTTGAAGGCTGAAATCTTACCGCGCCTAACGCGACATTCAGCTAATTTCCGCCTTCCTTTTAAAAAATAAAACCCTTGATATTTTTCAATAAAATTCATTAAAGCGCCGCTTTCCAATTTCTCTAAAACCTCCGCCAAATCGCAATCGCTTTTCCAGTCTTTTTCTTCTTGTCCGCCGGATTTTACTAAATATTTCCAGACTTCAAAAGAAGTTAGAGGATAATCCAAAACATCATAATAACAGACAGTGGCCAGAATATTTTTAGCGAGATTATTCATACAAAAAATCCAAATACTAAAATTCAAATATCAAATCAAGCTCAAAGCCTAAAACCCAAAAAATTTATAATTTGGATTTTGAGCTTGATTTGGCATTTCGGCTTTGAAATTTGAAATTTATCAAAGGTATTTTGCTGTCCAACTCCTCCGACATTTTTTCAGTTCGCTCGGAGCGCCTTCAAAAATAATTTCTCCGCCTTTTTCTCCTCCCTCCGGCCCCAATTCAATCACCCAATCGGCGCTTTTTATTATGTCCGTATTGTGCTCCACCATTAAAACAGTGTTACCTTTTTTCACTAAAGCGTCCAGCACTTTCAGTAATTTTTTTATATCTTCAAAGTGCAGGCCGATGCTTGGTTCGTCTAAAATGTAGAGTGTTTTGCCTGTGGATTTACGCGCCAGCTCTGCCGCTAATTTTATCCTTTGGGCCTCCCCGCCGGAAAGATTGGTAGCGCTTTGCCCCAACTTAAGATAGCCCAACCCCACTTTTTCTATAGTTTTCAGCTTTTTGTAAATTAAAGGATGCCGCTTAAAAAACTTAAGAGCATAGCTCATATTCATATTTAAAACCTGGGCAATATTCATTCCTTGAAATTCAATCTCCAAAGTTTTTCTATTATATCTGGTTCCCTCACAAGCCTCGCATTTCACGAACATATCCGGTAATAAATGCATTTCTATCTTGCGCATTCCTTCCCCTTGGCAAACCTCGCATCTTCCGCCTTTCATATTAAAACTAAACCGGCTGGCAGTATACCCCTTGCTTTTAGCTTCTTCGGTTTGCGCAAAAATTTCCCTAATATGGGAAAATACTCCCGTGTAAGTAGCCGCGTTGGAACGAGGAGTCCGTCCAATGGGATTTTGATTAATGTCAATGACTTTGCTAATATTTTTTAAGCCTTTAATAAATTTATGTTTACCCGGAAAATTTTTGGATCTATAAAAATGTTTTGAGAGCGCTTTAGCTAAAATATCACAGACTAGAGTTGACTTGCCTGACCCGGAAACTCCGCATATCGCGACAAGTTTTCCCAGAGGAATTTTCACATCAATATTTTTCAAATTGTGCTCGGAGGCTTTGATAATTTCTAAAAATTTTCCGCTTCCTTGGCGTGATTTAGCTCTCTTAAAAATTTTCTTCCTGCCGGATAAATACTGGGCGGTAGCCACATTTGACTTGAGTAATTTTTCCGGCGCGCCTTCAAATATAATTTTTCCGCCCTCGCTCCCCGCGCCCGGCCCCATATCAATTATCCAGTCAGCTGATTTTATAAAATCCCTGTCATGCTCCACCACAATCACGGAATTTCCCGCGTCGCGCAAAGATTTAATGGTTTTTATCAGCTTTTCCGTGTCCCGACTGTGCAAACCGATAGAAGGTTCGTCTAAAACATAAATAATTCCTGTCAATTGAGATTTTATTTGAACTGCTAAACGAATTCTTTGCGCCTCACCGCCGGAAATCGTCCTAATGCTTCTGGATAAACTTAAATAATCTAATCCCACATTTTCTAAAGCAATCAAGCGTTCTGTAATTTCTTCCAGTAATACCTTGGTAATTTTTCTTTTGTCTTTCCGGATATTTTCAAAAGGAAATTTTTTGAGATAATTTTTGAATTGGAAAATACTTAGGCTGGCCATATCATCAATGGATTTTCCGTCTATCAAAACTCCCAAGCTTTCTTTTTTTAGCCTGCTTCCTTTGCAAAAAGAGCAGGTTTCAGGAATCATATATTTTTCAATTTCCACTCTGGCGTAATCAGATTTGGCTTCTAAATATTTTTTTTCCAAGCTGGGCACTACTCCTTTAAAATAGAAATCGCCCGTTCTTTTTGATCCGTACAAAATTAAATTTAACTGCATGGAAGAAAGCTTTTTAATCGGAGTATTGATGGAAAATTTATGTTTTCTCGCCAATTGTTTTATAAGAAAATTATTACCGCTTATCCCGTTTCCCGTCCTGTTCCATGGTTTAATAGCTCCTTCCGCCAAAGACAATTTTTTATTAGGCAATACCAGATTGGGATCTATTCTCATCATCACGCCTATCCCTTGGCAGGCAGGGCAAGCTCCCTCAGGATTGTTAAAAGAAAAATGGCGCGGAGTAATTTCCTTGATTTTAATCCCGCATTTTTCGCATACGAAGTCACGGTTGCAGCGAATTTCTTTTTCTGAATTTATTAAAATAACCATGGAACCGCGTCCCGCCTTCATAGCTGTTTCAATTGAATCCAGTATTCTTTCTTCGTCAGGATTTTTAGCGTCAAAATTAATTCTGTCAATAACTATTTCAACTTTGGCCGGCTTTTTCTCATTAGCGTTCAAGAGAGCTTCCGAAACAAGCGTTATTTTGCCTCCGATTCTTATTCTGGCATAACCCTGTTGCCGGATTTGGCGAATAGTTTCTTTAAGGCTTTTATTCTCTTGTTTGCATTTAGCTAGAATTACAATCTTATTTTTTCCCGGAAGAGCTAAAATTTCATTCAGAATTTCTTTATTGGATTTTCTCTGCATTAAAGCGTGGCATTCAGGACAATGAATTTCGCCCGCTTTAGCGAATAAGATTCTTAAATAATCATAAATTTCTGTAAGCGTTCCCACTGTTGACCTGGAATTGCGAGCCACGCTTTTTTGGTCAATGGAAATTGAGGGACTTAGATTTTCAATTTTATCCACATCCGGCTTGGAAGAAACATTCAAAAAATTTCTAGCGTACGAAGAAAGCCCTTCTATATAGCGGCGATTACCTTCGGCGTAAATAGTGTCAAAAGCCAAAGAAGATTTCCCTGAACCGGAAAGCCCTGTTATTACCACGAATTTATCGCGGGGAATATTAACATTGATGTTTTTCAAATTATTAACCCGCGCCCCTTTTATAATTATTTTGGTTTTATCCATATCAATTACCCAGTTTAACGGAAAAACAAAATATGTCCAGCAACACGAATAAGGCAAATAAGACTTTGTGTCCTTATGTGGTTATATGGACATCTGAACGCAAAAAAAACACCAAATTAAACTTCAGTGTTTTTTTTGTAATTTTTTCTCATCTGATTATAAAAGGTTTGTCAAGTAAAAATCATAAAAATGGCTAAGTTAAGCCATTTTTTAGTTAGAAGAATAACGAAAATTTAGGTTTATTCAGCTTCATTATCCTCGCGAAACATATTCCCCTTTTTCCGTATTGACAATCACTTCATCGCCTTCTTTGATAAACAAAGGCACAGTGATTTCCAATCCCGTTTCCAGCTTTACTACTTTATTTCCGCCGGAAGCGGTATCACCCTTAATCCCGGGCGGGGCTTCCACCACTTTAAATTTCATTTTTATAGGAAGTTCAATGTTGATGTAATTATTGTTAAAATTCAAAATGATAACTTCTGTCCCTTCAATTAAATATTTAGCAGAATTTCCCAACACTTCGCGCGAAAGAAAAAATTGGTCGTAATTCTCATTGTCCATAAAGACATAGCTTTCATTTTCTTTATATAGATACTGCGCCTTGGATTTTTCAATCTCCGCCTCATCTATTTTATCCGCTCCCTGAAAAGTCTTTTCCAGAACCGCGCCAGTGATTAAATTTTTTATCCTCGCGCGGAGAACCGCTCCAGCTCTTCCCATTTTAGAATGCTCGCAAAAAATAACGGCGCAAGGTTCGCCATTTAATGCTATGTTCTTTCCAGTCTTGATTTCGTTTATGTTCAGCATTACTTAATCACGAAAGGCACCAGCGCCATAACTCGGGCGCGCTTGATCGCCTGGGATAAAAGCCTCTGGTGCTTGGCGCAAGTTCCATGCCGCTTAGGCGGATACATTTTTCCTTGGGAATTCATAAAACGGCGCAAAAGATATGCGTCCTTATAATCAATTTTATCCATTTTCTGCTCGCAAAAATAACAAATCTTTTTCTCCATATATTTAAAATGGCACATCTTCAATCTTTACCTCGTCTTGTTCATCATCATCTAAATTAATAGTGGGTATATTTTCATCCGGAGCTTGCTTTTTGTCTTGAGACTGACTTTGGGCTTGAGACCGATTTTGAGTTTGCGATTGGCTGGGCTGTCCGGACTGATTGGGTTGAGAAGCGCCTGAAGCGTTATAATCCGCTCCGCGCGGGCGGCTTCCCAGCTGCATATTCTCCGCCACTATTTCCGTCACTCTCCTTTCCGCTCCGTCTTTTCCGGTATATGTCCTCGTTTCTATTCTTCCTTCAATATAAGCTTCCTGTCCCTTGATTAAATACTGTCCGGCAATTTCCGCCAATCTCCCCCAAAGAACTATGTTATGAAATTCTGTCTTTTCCTGCTTCTGCCCGGCTTTATCCGTCCAATAATTATTGGTCGCCAAACCTATATTAGTCACCGCTTGGCCGGAAGCGGTATTTCTGACATCGGGATCGCGGGTAACGCGCCCCACTAAAATCGCCTTGTTTACATTCATAATGATTTCAATCTCCAATCTACGCTAATTTATCCCAAATAATCCCTAATTTAATCCTGTTTTATTCGAGATTATTAGTGAGTAAATTAGTGTTGATTAGTGATTTATATTATTTCGCGTTGATTAGTGATTTATATCTTTAGTATTTCTTTCAATTTCTTATCAATATCCCCCATTTTTCCTTTCTTGGCGGTTTTTTTCGGCGGCTCTTTTTTGACAGGCTTTCTATCCTTAAGTTTTTCAACTTGTCTCACGCTTTCTTTTTTTTCTTGTTTGCCTTTCACTGCTTGTCGCTTATGGCTTATGTCTTGTTGTTCATCGCCGCTTTTTTTCTTCGTCTCCTCTTTATTTTCCGGCGAAGGAACGCTGTCAGCTTTCACAATTATAAACCTTAAAATATCTTTTTCCAAATAAAGTTTTTCGGTTATGCTATCAACAGCGTTTTTTGTTCCGGCTTCAGAGTCTTGATTGATATCCTTTTTAGCTATTTCAAACCTATTGGCAAAAAATGTTCCTCTTATTTCATTTTCTATTTCGTATGCCATTTTTCTTTTATCTTTAAACTCAAAATCCGAAAAACTTCCGCCCTTTCCAGCGACTATTTTCTTTATTCTTTCTTTTATCTTCACGATTTCCGCTTCCTTAGATTCCCCGATCAGATAACATATTTCGTATTCCATAAGGTTAAAAAATGCCTATCAAGAAAAATCCAGCTCTCAATAGACGCTTTCCGCTCTTGTCCTGATTTTAATTCCAGGCGGAGCAGATATCGGACTTTTCTAAATTGCAAGGCAATCTTAGCATAAGGTTTTATTTTTAGCAAGCTTTTTTGTCTTTGCAAATATCTTACCTTCGTGTATTATGTAAAAGTGGAAAATGAAAAATACAAAAATATAATTCAGTATTTTACCAAAAAGCATGTTGTCATTTTTTTTCTTACGATCCTTCTTCTGGCGGGAGCGTTTTTTGTTTTCTTCTGCGCCAAGACAAACACTAAAGAATTCGCCGCCAAATCACTGGCTGTTTTTGAAAAGGTTTCCCAACTGCTTCCCATTGAGCCGGATACTAAAAAAGAAATTAAGGTTACTAACCAGCTAGTGGAAGAATTCACCAAAAAAGACAACCAAACCAAAACTTTTCTCATCCTGCTCCAAAATAATATGGAACTGCGGCCAGGCGGCGGATTCCTGGGACAATACGCTATTTTAAAAATTAAAAACGGAGAAGTAATTTCAACTTTCGTGGAAGACGCCAATCTCTTAGATCAAAGGATACGCGCTAAAATTCCGGCGCCTTATCCATTCAGGAGAATGATGCAGATTAAAAAGTGGAAATTCCGGGATTCCAACTTTTCCCCTGATTTTCCCACTAACGCGGAAAAAGCCGAGTATTTTTACGGATTGGCCAGAGGGAAAAAAGATTTTGACGGAGTTATCGCCGTGAACGCCGATGTCTTAAATCATATCCTGGAATTAACCGGTCCCATCCAGCTTCCCGGATATTCCGCTGTTTTTACCAGCCGGGACGCGTCTATAAAATTGGAAGACATAGTGGAAAAACGCTATTTAGCCAACCCGGAATTAGACAGCCGGAACCGAAAGGTTATTCTTAAAAAAATGGCATCTGTTATTATTGAAAAACTTTCTTCGCTTAAAAATATTCCCCGCTTGGCTAAATTTGTCCAAGAGGAACTGCGCAATAAAAATATAATGCTCTATTTTAAAGATTCCAACCTCCAAGATTTAGTCCAAAGCGTCCACTGGGACGGATCAGTGGCCCAAAACTGGGAAAAAGATTATATTATGCTGGTGGACGCTAATATGGGAGCGCTGAAATCGGATTATTACATCCGCCGCTCCATTGATTATGAAGTTGACTTCACCCAAGAAAAACCCATCGCCACAATCAAGTATCTCTATCGGCACACCGCTCCTTACGGCAACTGGCGCACCAGTGATTACCATTCCTACCTTCGCCTTTACGTTCCCAAAGGGTCCAACCTCATAGAACGAAAAATGGTAAGCTATCCGCTCATTGATGAAGATTTTGGAAAAACTTATTTCGGCTTTATCGTCCATGTTCTCATCAATAGAGAAACGGAAGCCTTAATTAAATACGAGCTTCCCGACTATATCACACCCGGCGACTATCAGCTTCTTATTCAAAAACAATCCGGCATCAACAGCATTCCGGTGACTATTCGCCTAAAAACCGCTGACGGAGAAATCATCCAGCAAGGCGAACTTAAAAAAGATTTGAAATTTGAAATGGATAATTAGAGACATCTATAGATGCCTCTATTATAAAAAGAATCCCTGTTTTAAAACAGGGATTCTTTTTATCTTACCTCCCCTCCTCTTTGAGAAGGAATTTTTTTTCTTCCTCTCCCCCTTTACTAAGGGGAAAATGTCCATAGGACAGAGGGGGTATGAATATCGCCAGCCAAAACATTTTTATTTACCATTAGCTTACGATCGTAACTTAGTGGTAAATAGATTTAAGGATTTAAAATCGGCGGGGAATAAAAAATAGAAAAATCCCTGTTTTCCACCATAGGCGGATAAAAAATTTAGGGATTCTTTTTTGCCCCTCTCCTTTTTAAAAGAAAGATGCTCACTTGCTTTCGGCATTTACTTCGGCGATATGTATCGCCAAAGTGTTTGCCGAAAAGTTGTTTTTAATATACCTAGCGCCCGCTTTTGATATTTTTTAGAAACTAAAAAATATTTATCACTTATGAGCGATAGCATATAAATGCTAAATTTAAAATTACCTGCCACTAGCACGCGATCGTGACAAAATGGCATATAAATTTTGGAGATTTGAAAATCGGTAGGAAATAAAAAACACCCATAAACTTTTAAGGCATTTTCATTTTGTATTGCCGCAAAGTGCCAAGATAACACTTTAAAATTTTATTCTTTTTTTGTTTTCATTTTCCTGTTTTTATTCTAAGCCATGAAATCAACGATATTCGAACTGGTTTTATAAAACAAAGAAAAATTGTCTATTTAATCTTGAGAATACCCAAAAATTTCCAAATCTTTATCACTCTCCATTACACTAAACAATTTTATCATTTTTACACTTCCTTTTACGTCTCTACCACAATTATAAATATCAAATATTTCTTGTGTATTATTAAGAACAAAACAAACCATTTGATTTTTAATAGTAGAATATCCATGGATACAATTTGCTTTAACTTTTTCAGGATTTACATAGCCTCCGTTTTTATCCTTTGTGCGTAGATAAGTTTCCATAGACTGCCAACAATATCCTCCTTCAGCCGTCTCAACATTAAAATACAGATCTAAATATTTTCGAGAGTTTTCTTCCAATAATTCAGCTTTAATCAAATGAACTTTAGCATTATTTCCAGATGTCCATGATATTGCATTCTCTGCAGTAATTATTTTTTCTTTTTTTGTTTTTATTTGTATTGGATTAGTCAATTCTGATAAATCTTCATTTTTCAAATTATTATCATATAACCAAAAAATACCACCAATAACTACAGCAATAATCAAAATTATCCCTACTCCTAATGTGCTTGATATTTGTTTATTCATTTTTTTGTTTTTTGTTAAAAGGCTCTTATTTACCGACTTCATTCTAACACAAAAGTTCGATTCCTTCATGGGTTATTTTGTCGAAGTGAAGTGAAAACCCCACAAGTCTGCGGGGTTTTCATTTCACTGCGAGAATCTTGTCTTGTTCCTTCAAGAATCTACTTTTGAGCGAGAGAAGGGAATCGAACCCTCGTGTCTAGCTTGGAAGGCTAGCGTACTACCACTGTACTACTCTCGCGAAATCCATCACCTGTTTAGCATTATAGCCAAATAACCGCCTTTGTCCAGTTTTCGCGTTTGACATCGCCTTCATTCTCCCATAGCCTTTAGATAAATCAGACACCCCTCCCCTCAATCCCATAATACCTGCCTACCGGACAGGCAGGCAAACTACATGCTACATAATACATCTTACATCATTTGCCATTACGCCGAAATCGGAATTAAAGGCGGAAACCGAAATTATTTTGAAAGAATACTGGCAAAAAATATTAAAGAAAAGCTGGACAAAGAATTGCCAGACAGTTTTGAGCACATCAAAAGAATCTCAGGAAGAATATTAGTAAAACTATCTTCCTCTGAAAAACAAATTAAAAATTCGCTTAATACTTACTACTTAATACTTACTACTACCTTCGGCATCGCTAATTTCTCTTTCGCCATTGAATCCAAGCAAGATATTAAAATTCTTAAAAAAGACTGCTGGGATTTGATAAGAAATAAAAAATTCAAAACTTTTAGGATTACCGCTCAAAGATCTCAAAAAGATTTCCCAATGACTTCCGAAGAAATCAATAAAGAAGTCGGCGCTTATGTTGTTGAAAAATCCAAGAAAAAAGTAAATTTAACCAAGCCGGATGTAAATTGCTTTATTGAAATTGTTGACAGGCGCGCTTTTATTTATTTGGAAAAAATTAAAGGTCCGGGTGGAATGCCCGTGGGATCTAACGGAAAAGCGTTGATTTTGCTCTCCGGCGGAATTGATTCTCCCGTTGCCGCCTATTACGCTCTCAAGCGCGGGGTGAAAGCTGATTTTATTCATTTCCATTCAATGCCTTATACTACGCCAGCCTCCGTGGAAAAAGTAAAAAATCTCGCTAAAATTCTCGGAAAATTTCAAATTCAATCTAAAATATTTTTGGTTCCATTTGCCGACATCCAGAAAGAGATCGTTTTAAAAACGCCCGAAAAATTAAGAATAATTATTTACCGCCGCTTGATGTTGCGAATCGCCGAAAAACTGGCTCAAGATAATAAATATCTGGCGCTTTATACCGGCGAGTCCGTCGGGCAGGTGGCCTCCCAAACTTTGGAAAATATAAACGCGACGGAAGACGCTATTAACTTGCCTATTCTCCGTCCGCTGATCGGATTTGACAAAGAAGACATTATTAAAAAAGCCAAACAAATCGGAACTTATGAAATCTCCATCCTGCCTCACGAGGATTGTTGCGCCCGCTTCGTTCCCAAACATCCGGAAATCAAAGCGGATTTAAAAGAAGTCCAAATAGCGGAGAAAAAATTGGATATTGAAAAAATGATAGAAAAAGCGGTTGAAAAAATTAAGATTGAAAAAGGCTAACCCAAAGATATTATTTAACGATAGTACCGTCTTTTAAATTTACTGCTCTAGAGGCAAAACCAGCCGTAAAGTCATCGTGCGTAACTAGAATTATTGTCTTGCCAGCTTCGTTTAATTCCTTAAAAATTTCCATAACTTCTTCTCCGGACTCACTGTCAAGATTTCCCGTTGGCTCGTCTGCTAAAATAATCTCCGGTTCATTGATAAGCGAGCGCGCGATGGCCACCCTTTGCTTTTGTCCTCCGGAAAACTCACTGGGATAATAGGTCAACTTATCCGCCAGTCCGACATCTTTAAGAATTTTTTTAGCCTTGATAATATTTTCATTACCGGCGTAAAAACTCGGCAAAGAAACATTTTCTAAAATGGTCAGATCCGGAATAAGGTTAAAGCTTTGAAAAACAAAACCAATATATTCGTTTCTTATTTCCGCCAATTTGTCCTCATCCATCTTGGCAACATTATGATTATTGAGGAAATAGTCTCCTTTTTCAGGAATATCCAAACAGCCTAAAACATTCATTAGTGTTGTCTTGCCTGATCCTGACGAACCCATCAAAGCAATAAATTCACCTTTTTTGATCTCTATATCAACCCCTTTTATTACCGGCACAAATCTTTTTCCCAGTTGATAACCCTTATGAATTTCACGAAGTCGTATAATGCTTTCCATGAAGTTTATTTGGCAATTATTATCTCCTCGCCCAATTCTAACCCTGATTTAATTTCCACTTTTTTGCGATTTGTAAATCCAATCTCAACTTCTCGTTCCTCAAAATTGCCCTCTTTTTTCACAATCACCGTTTGTTTTCCATTTTTATTCCTAACAGCCTCGCTGGAAATCATCAATACATCTTTAACTTCGCTGGATACAAAATCAATAGACCCCGCCATATCACTTAAAAATTTCAAATCCGTGTCATTGATAGAAACAATCACCTTATAGCTTGCCAAGTCATTAGAATCTATTTCCGCCACAGGAGAGACAAAAATAACTCTGCCCTCAAATTTTTGGTCAGCGTAAGCCTCAAGTTCAATGCAAGCCTTCATGTCTGACTCTATTTTTAGAGCTTCCATATCTTCAACATAAGCCTCAAACCAAAAGCTATCCGGATCAACCAATACAACAAATGGCTCCGTTGATGAAGTCTTATCGCCACCAACCACACTTCCTATTGTGCCGTTGATTTGCGCGACTATGGCATTGTCCACCGGAGATATTATTTCATAATTATCATAAGCGTTCTTAGCGGAATTGTAAGAAGCCTGGCTCTTGCTAAGTTGATACTTCGCGTTTTGATAACTTTCTTCCGCTTGCTCTAATTGCTTTTTTGCGTTTTCCACACTGGCTTCCGCTGATTTTACTTTTATTTTCTGGGAAAGCGCCTGAGTTGAATTTTTTCCGTCACTATTTACATATTCATCATATAAATCATTTTCGGCTTCCAATTTATCTTTGGCGGCACTGTAAGCTTTTTTCTTGATTTTGTAATCCACGCCTTCTTCAGAAAGACGCTCCGCGCTTAAAATACTTGAATCAAGCTCCGCTTTTGACTGAATTATTTTATTATCTTCCAAGCTAGCATCTGACTTTGCCAAAACCTGATTTTTTTTAACGGTATCGCCTAAATCAACAAGAATATCTTCCACGGTTCCAGAATTTAAAAATTCCAGATTCCAAGTATCAAAAAGAATTTTTCCGTCAACGGAAATGGCCACTTGAATATCTCCCTGGATAACCTTTTCCGTCTCGTATTCCAATTCGCTTGAACCGTCCTTTTTCGTAAAACCGAAATAAATTATTCCAGCCAGAGAAACAATAACGACTGCGAGAATTATTAATTTTTTCTTAATTTTATTCATGTCTGTTAATTATCACAAGCCTTTTATTTTAATAGCTTCAATATTCTCGTTTGTTTTCCAAATTGAAACATAAGTGCCTTTTTGCAGATCTTCAAGTCCGGCTTTTACAACGCCACCCTCTCCATTGCCGGATCCTTTTAGAATCATTGTTCCCACCGGAATTTCTAAGGCCACTTCCTCAACCTCAATACTTTCTGCTTCTTGCGCTCTGGAAGCTTGGCGCTCCTCCTGCGTCATGCTCTGCCTCTCTTCCTTTTTTTTCTCCCGCTCCTCTTCGGATAAAACCTCTTTACCAACTTCATTTTTTACAACAATTTTATTCCCCTCCAAGGAAACGATTGTTCCATTAATTTCAGCCGGATGGGCCGGAGTAGCAGTGCTATCTTCTGCGAGTAAGGCGCTTAATTGTGCGCTCTCCCGCTTAGCCTGATCAGCTCCGCATCCGGACAGAAACATAACTCCTGTCAAAAATACTGCAACTATCATTGTTTTTTTCATAGTTTTATTTTAAATTTATTATTCATACCTTAAAGTATCAACCGGTTTTAGCCGCGAAGCTTTTACTGCCGGATAATATCCAAAAAATACTCCAATGCCAACCGTAAACAATACTGAAAGCGCGTAACTCCACCACACAAAAATAATATCCACTCCATAACTTCTTAGCGCGAAAAATAATCCTGTTACCAAAACAAGTCCGATAATCGCTCCAAATCCGCTTAAAATAATTGACTCAAATAAAAATTGCAATAAAATATAATATTTTTTGGCGCCAATGGCTTTTCTAATTCCAATCTCTTTAGTTCTCTCTTTAACAATAATATGCATCACATTCATAATTCCGATACCTCCCACCAGTAAGACGATAAATCCCACACCGCCCAAAAGAAATGACATTGTTTGCGCACTATCCTTGGCGGATTGCACATTAGCGCCCATATCGCGCAAACGAAAATCGTCAGCCATACTGGGTTGAATATTATGAGTTTTTCGCAAAACACTTCCGGCGTCTTCCATAGCCAAATCAATCACATCAACATTAGCCGCTTGCATATTTAAAGTGAACTTTCCCTTTTTTCCCAAAACATATCTGTAAGCGGATGAATACGGCAAAGTTATGCTCTCGTCAATGGAAATCGGACCGACTGAGCCTCCTTTGTATTTTACCACTCCGATTATTTCAAATTGTTTTTTTCCAATCGTCAAAGTATCTCCGATGATATCAGCATTTTTATCACCATATAATTCTTCAGCGACAGTTGCGCCAACAACCGCAACCTTGAGATGATCTTCTTCCTCCTCCTTATTAAAAAATCTTCCTTTATTTATTTCCAATTTGGTAATTTCCGCAAAATCAGGAAAACTTCCCATAATATTGGACTGGTAGGAATTATCTCCGCCACTAACTTGAATTTTACCGGAAAGCTGAGGAACGACTTGAGAAATATTTTCACTTTTTAAAAGCTCCTCTATATCATCAACGCCCAGCTTTGACTTCTTTCCATCAGCCGAAGGTCCATTAACAAGAATGGTTGTCACACTCATATTGGAATATTGTTCTTCAATTTTTACGCTAGCCCCGCTTCCCATTTCAATTACCAAAACGATGGTCGCCGCTCCGATAATAACGCCCAATGATGTTAAAAATGAACGAAATTTATTTTGACGCAAACTCCTCCATGCCAATCTCAGCGTCCCTATCTGAATATATGTTGCCTTGCTTTTTTTCATTCTAGTTCGATGGCATTACCGCCATATTTGCTCACTCCGAAAGTTATAATAACCACTGAAAGAAAAAACGATGCTTTTTTCATTTTTTGCTTGTTAGTTTTTTAATTATCTTACCACAAAAGAGGAGGTTTATCCTCCTCTTTTGTAAAACCTCCCCCCTTAATTTTGTCCGCGATTTTCGTTATTCATTCTGCCATATCCTTGCCCGCGGCCTTCGCCATTACCCCGTCCCTTGCCATAACCGGCGCCGACTTTTTCGCCGTTACGAGTTCTAAGTCCCAGCTCTTTTCTGATTTGATCAGCTTCATTATACTTTCCTTCTTTGGCTAATCTGCGAGCCTCGGCAAAGCGTGAAAAGTTTTCTTCACTAATAACATCTTTCACTCTGCCTCTATTATTCATTTGTTCTTTCCATGTATTATAGTCATTGTCCTTAAAAGCCTGCTCCATTATTTGATGCCTTTCTTCAGAATAATCAGGACATTTTTGAGTGTAATCTCCCTGATAAGCCTGGGCAGCGCTATAAGCTCCCGCCAAAATTACTGCCACAAAAGCGGCGGTTCCCACTAGAAACATTTTATTGCTTTTCATAACATTTACTTTAGATTTTAATAATTAATTAGCTTGCGCGCGCTCACTGTTTACTACGCGTCGCCGTCTAGTTTCTTTCATTATATCTTTACCACGATCCGAATTTTTCCACATTCCGCGTCCGCGGTTTATCCACGGCCGTATTTGCCGGGCGGAAAAAATACTATTGCTTTTCTTTTTACCAATAATTTTTATCCGCTCGCCTTTCTGAAAAATAACTCTCCCGCCCCAAAAAGCGCCACCAGCTTGAATTTCCCACATCCTCCCTTCAAAATCTTTTAAAATGAAACTGTCTTTATCATCCGCTTTTGTAATCACTCCGGACAAAAGTCCTCTTTCGGGATTATTCCAAACATCCAATTTATGCTGAGTAAAATTTCTGTAATAAGGAAAATTATCCGCGAAAATATTTTCAATTTTTAATCCCAGCCCCGCGTAGAAAAAAACAGTTCCGATAACCACGCTTGCCAAAATATTAACTCCGATAATCAGGTGCGGACTTCGCCTATATCCTTTTTTGGTGTATTTGTAATTATAGAGAGCCACCGTTGAAAAAAGCCCTAAAAAAATAATCCAAAAATAAGGAAGCGAGAGCAATAAGTATTCCCCGAAACTTTTATCCAAATGTTTATAAATATCCCAATCATTATCAGTCAGCAAAAATAAAATGACCGCGAAAGCCAGCCCGCCGATAATTATAGCCATAATAAAAAGTGTCCAGATAGAATAATCTTTGGCTAAAAATATCCATTTAGGAGCGGGAGATATTTTTTCTTTTTTAATCTTGTTGATTATGCTGTCGGTTAATTTGTCCATAATGATTTTTATAAATTTTTAAATTCAATACCCTGCTTCATCGCCTCTTCTTTAAATTTTTTCTTGGCGCGGCTAAGAAGCGTAGCCACGGTTCCCATTGGTTTTTTTAAAATATCGGAAATTTCCCGATAGCTTTTTTCTTCCAGAAATTTAAGGATTAATATTTCCTTGTATTTTTCTTCCAGATTTTTCAGAATGTTTTTTATTTGCCGAGAATCACATTTTTTCTCCAGCTCTTTCGCCAAATCATCATCACCGGGAACCAGTTTGAATAATTCCAAGTCATCGTCCGAACTTACGGTTTTTGACCTAATTTTGGATTTCCTCCAAAAGCTTATGGTTTTATTGCGGGCAATCCGATAAATCCACGAAGAAAATTTTAAATTTCTATCAAAATCATTCAGGCTTTTATAGGCGCTGATAAAAGCGTCCTGTAAAATATCTTCGGCGTCTTCTTTGGTAGCTGAAGAAATTTTTAAAATATAACGCAGAATTTTATTCTCCCAGCGGCTCACCAGACAGTAATAGTAATCTTGATTTTCCAAAGCCAGCCTAACCAGCTCTTCGTCACTTTTTCCTTCACAGTCCTTATTTTTAAACATAAATATAATATTTCGTCGCGTTGTTTATAATCCCCAAAGTAAAGCAAAAACAGCATCGGAGTTTTTAAGAAAATATACCCGCACTAATACTACGCAACGCAATTTTTTTTATTTTATTTTATCTTATTTTATCTTTCTCTATGTCATTCCGAATTTTTTTCTGTAACGCCTGCCTGCCAGCAGGCAGGCAGTGAAAGAAAAAATATCCGAAATCCAGATTCCTGCATTTAGCTTATCAGAACAATCCATATTAAAAAAGCGGGGCTCGCGCTCCGCTTTTGTTTTTTGATTGCTAGCCGAAAAATTTTTCCTGCCAGTCAATTTCAAAAAGATAGGTGATGATAACTATGCCTGACACGAAAAAACCGGACCATAGCAATATTACAGAAAAATGCTGGAAAATATCCGCTGTAAACACATAGCTAATATAAATAGATACGACTCCTGAAAAATAACATCCCATCTTGCATCTTCCAAACCGAGTTACATCCAGCCTTTTATTTACTTCCTTTATTTTTTCTCCTTTGCTTTTAAGAAAAAGAAGTAAGTTTTCTATTGACATAGTTACGCCCATTTCACCGGAATTATGATTTTCAGACCATATCATTCTAGCCTTAACGCCTGTTATAATAGAAGTAAGTGTCTCGCTGACAAAAAGAGCGTAAAACAACATCTCACCTATAAATCCTTCTCTAAAGAGATATAAAAGTCCTGATAATAATGTAATCTTATCGGCTATTGGATCCAGCCTTTTCCCAATACCATCCGGGTTTCCGAATTTTCGCGCCAACCAGCCATCAAACAGATCAGTTGAAGCTAAAATCAAGCATACCAGCATTTTTTGTTCTATTTCCCATAGCGATAAAAAAAGTACGATAGGAATGAGAAATCTTGATAATGTGACAATATTAGCCGAATTTCTAACCAGCCAGCAATATTTCTTTTTATTTGCATCCTTGTCCATTATATTTACCCTCCTTAATTTTTTGCAAAGAACTTAGGCTTCATATAAGCCTACATCTATTTAAAGATTTATCAAGTAATATTTCGTGTTTTATTTTTTAGATAAATAAAATTTTCTCTTGCTTTCACTGAATTTTTCAATGGCGTACCGCAACATTGTTTTTGACATTTTTAGATAATGCCTTTTTAGAAATTTTTCTTCAGCTTCTTGGTTTCTTTTGCCAACTTCCCGCAACATCCAGCCGACTGCTTTGTGGATTAAATCATGCTTGTCGTTTAGCAAAATTTTTGAAATTTTCAAAGTATCGCCAAATTCATTATTCCTTATAAACGCATATGTTGAAATAATAGCTATTCGTTTTTTCCATAAATTTCCCGATTCGGCAAATTTATAAAGAATCGTTTTTGATCTTGTCATTAAATAATCACCTATTATCTTCGGAGCGGAAATATCAACCAAGTCCCAATTATTTACGTTTCTGGTATTTTTTAAATAAAAATTAAAAATTTCTTTCTTTTCGCGCTCGTTCGCTTTTTCATACCGGCCTATTAAAATAATCAGAGCCGTCATTCTATGCTCGTGGATTTTGCTTTCCAAAAGTTTTTCCAAATTTCCCAAAGATAAATTCTTGAAGTTGCCGGCTACTTTTCTCTGATCCGGAACTTTGATGCCCAAGAAAATATCTCCCTCGCCATACTTGCCCTTGCCAGTTTTAAAAAACCGTTGGAGAATTTTCGCTTGTTTTGGATTGGCTAATTTTGTTAGTTCTTTTTTAAGTTGGAATAAAAATTGCATATCAAAAACTGATCGAATGGTCGAGAATTACCCCGCAATCCGCTACGCTTCTGCAAGATTTGCAATTTGTACTAAAATCAAAGATTTTGATAAACTGCAAAAACCCAGACTAAATACTTTATTTGCCTGCCAGTGTTTTAACTTTGTCGGAGTGCTGGGAATCGAACCCAGACTAAATGCTCCCAAAGCAATCGTGCTGCCACTACACCACACTCCGATGATTTGACTTTTATAATAATATACCTCGCAACGCTTATCGTCAATTTTGCGATGCAATAATAAAAGAAAAATCCTCCCGTCAAGCGAGAAAATTTTTCTTCTATCTTCTAAATCCGTACGGATTAAAAAATAAATAAATTATCTAACTGCTTCTTTAAGCGCTTTTCCCGCGGTAAATTTAGGAACGGTCATAGCCGGAATTTGAAGCTTCTCTTTGGTTTGAGGATTAATTCCTTCCCGAGCCGCTCTCTTGGAAACCTTAAACGTTCCGAATCCGGTCAAAGTAACTTTTCCTCCTCCGCGAATAGTTTCGGTGATTTTATCAGTCAAAGCCTCTATAACAGCTGCTACATCCTTTTTTGACAGATCGGTTTTATCAGCTAAAGCTTCAACAAGACCTTCTTTATTTACATTTGCCATAATTTCCACCTCCCTTCTGATTAAGAAGTAAGCTTTAAGCCACAAGCAGTAAGCGCTCTTAAAACTTAAGGCTTCTTCTTTTTATTTTGCTTCATTAAAAAACTCTATATTCCTTGCCCATCGCTTATTGCTTGCTGCTTACTGCTTATTCTACTATTTATCCTATGAACAAAGCAAATAAGTTATCCACAGGCCCTACAACCTTCAACCTACGACCCGCAACTTAAGAATTCGTTTTTTAATTCTGCCTCAAGTTGTGAGTTGTAAGTTACCTGGCGTATTCAATTGCTCGGGTCTCCCTCAAAACATTCACTTTTATTTCTCCCGGATATTTTAATTCTTCTTCAATTTTATTAGCTATAGATCGTGAAAGTTTTAGCGCGCCTAAATCATCAATTTCTTCCGGCTTCACAAAAACTCTAATTTCCCTCCCCGCTTGAATAGCGTAAGATTTATCCACTTCCTTAAAAGAATTGGCCACTGCTTCCAAATCCTCCAAACGCTTCAGATAATCGTCCACGGTATCTTTTCTGGCTCCCGGTCGGCTGGCAGAAATAGCGTCCGCTGCCGCGACAATAAATGATTCCGGCGTTCCGAAAGGATATTCTTCATGATGAGATTTCATAGCGTCAATAACATCCTGAGATATATCAAACTTTTCTAGAATTTTCATTCCAATTTCAACATGCGTTCCCTGAATTTCATGGTCCACCGCTTTTCCAATATCATGCAAAAGCCCCGCCTTTTTAGCTAAAGCCGCGTCAGCTCCCAATTCTGCCGCTAGCGCTCCCGACAAATGAGCCACTTCCATGGAATGAATCAAAACATTTTGGCCATAGCTGGTTCTATAGCGAAGCCTGCCTAAAAGATAAATTAACTTGGGCCTAAGTCCGGCCACTCCAACACTGTAAGCCGCCGCTTCTCCGGCCTCTTTTATTTTATTGTCAATTTCTTTCTTGGCAAATTCCACGGCGTCTTCAATACGAGTGGGATGAATTCTGCCGTCACTTACCAATTTTTCCAAAGCGATTCTAGCCGTTTCCCTTCTTACAGGATCAAACCCGGAAATAACCACCGCTTCAGGAGTGTCATCCACGATTATTTCCACGCCGGTGAGCCTTTCCAGCGCTTTGATATTTCTCCCCTCGCGCCCGATAATCCTGCCCTTTAATTCATCGGAAGGAATGGGAGCAGTGGTAGTTGTAATTTCCGCAACATGGGAAGAAGCGTATTTTTGTATAACCTGCGTCATCAAATCGCGCGCCTTTTTTTCTATCTCATTCTCCCCTTCTTTTTCCAACTTAACCAGCCTTTCCGCTAAAATATCCTTATTTTCTTCTTCCATTAATTGCAACAGTATCTTTTTGGCTTGTTCTTTATTAAGCTTGGCAATTTTTTCCAGCCGTTTCATTTCCTCTTTTCTCGCTTTTTCCGTTTCGCGATGAATTTCTTTAATTTCCAACGCCTTTTTTTCCAAAACGCCTTTCCCTATTTCCAATTCCTCCATTTTTCTGTCCAGAGTTTCCTCTCTCTTTTCCAGCCGCTGTTCCATTCTCATTATCTGATCTTCTTTATTTTTTTCTTTCTTTTTAGCGTCTTCCAGAATTTCTACCGCCTTATTTTTGGCATTAAGATTGATTTCACGCATCTCTTTTTCAGCTTCTTCAAGCATTTTAGAAACCTTTCCCTCTGCCGTAGAAAGCTGCTTCTTAGCAATAGTCTGTCTGGCAAAATAGCCCATAACTGATCCGATTGATAAAGACAAGACAACTGCCGCTAAAACCGCTAAACTTATTTCCATAATTTTAATGTGCTGACAATCAGGCAATCATAATTTCAGCCAATTATAATATTAATGCCGCATTTCTCTTTTTCCTCGCGTCCTAATAATTTAAAGCAAAATTTATATAATTTAACTGTAATAAAGTGTATATTCATGAAAGTCCGATTAATCAGTTAATTTAATAATTAAACAATTCAACTGACATAATATTACATCAGCGCGGTTTTGTCAAAAAAAAGCAAAGGTGATAGAATTAGAAAGTTAAATATTAACCTATTTTAAATGTGCGATTTTGTAATTTTAGTCATTCTAGACGGCTGGGGCATAAGCGGAAATGTCCAGACAAATGTCATCAAAAGAACAAAGCTGCCTACCATTGAGAAGCTTAATAATTTTTATCCCATGACCACGCTTCAAGCTTCCGGAATTTCCGTAGGCCTGCCTTGGGGAGTTCCCGGAAACAGCGAAGTCGGGCATCTAACTTTGGGGTCGGGAAAAGTAATTTACCAAAATCTTCCCCGCATTACTCTTGCCATACAGGACGGGTCTTTTCTTAAAAACGAATCTTTGCTTTCCGCGATGAATAACACCAAAAAAAATAAAAGCGCCTTGCACTTAATGGGACTGGTGGGAGACGGCACTGTGCATTCGTCTATGGAACATTTATACGCTTTGATTGAAATGGTCAAAGCGCAGAAAATAGAAAAAGTTTTTATTCACGCTTTCACTGACGGGCGGGATTCGCCTCCCACTTCCGGAGTGGAAACAATCAAAAAGCTTCAAAACAAATTAAAGGGATACGGCGCAGGAAAACTGGCTACTTTGTGCGGAAGAAATTGGGCTATGGATAGAAATAATAATTGGGACCGGACGGAAAAAGCTTATTCTATGCTCACCAAAGGAAAAGGAGAGCAAATTAAAAATCCCATAAATTATCTTCAGGAATCCTACAGCAAGAATATAACTGATGAATACATGAATCCGGCCGTAATTATTGATAAAGATAATCGGCCGTTAACCACTATTCAAGACGGCGACTCGGTTATTTTTTTCAATTTCCGAGAAGACCGCGCCAGACAGCTGACAAAAGCTTTTGTTATGCCTGACTTCAAAGAATTTAAACGGGACAAAAAATTATCAGTGGAATTCGCAACTATGGTTGAATACGAAAAAGGGCTCCCTGTCTCCGTAATTTTTCCGCCGGAAAAAGTTAAAAATTGCTTGGGAAAAATTTTAAGCCAAAATAAAATAAAACAGCTAAGAATTTCAGAAACGGAAAAATACGCTCATGTTACCTATTTCTTCAATGGAGGAAAAGAAGATCCTTTTCCGGGAGAAGACCGCATATTGATTCCTTCTCCCAGTGTTTCCAAATATGACGAAACGCCTGAAATGAGCGCCTCTAAAATTACGGAGAAAATAATAGAAGAGATAAAATTAAAAAAGTATGATTTTATTTTAGTAAACTATGTTAATGCCGATATGATAGGGCATACCGGAAATGAAAAAGCTTGCATAGAAGCAGTAAAAGTTTTAGATAAAGCTATGTCCATATTAATTCCGGAAGTTTTAAAAGCCAAGGGTTGCCTGCTTATCACCGCCGACCACGGCAATATAGAAGAATTAAAAAATCCTTACACGGGAGAAATCAGCACCGAGCATTCCACCAATCCGGTTCCTCTGTGGTTCGTCACTTCCGATAACCACCACAAGAAAAGTCCAAGCGAAGTAAACGCGGGCGAAAGCGAGGTGAGCGGTTTAATAAGTGATATAGCGCCCACTATTTTAGATATTATGAAAATTAAAAAGCCAGTCGAAATGACCGGAGAAAGCTTGTTGCCGATATTGAAATAAGAAGAAAGCAGTAAGAAGCAAGTATTATGCGCGATAAAAAAATTCTCCTTCAAGAGAATTTTTTGCTTATTGCTTACGGCTTAAAACTTACTGCTTACCTAATAATTTTATCCACTATCCCGTAAGCTTTAGCCTCGTCCGCGCTCATAAAATAATCTCGGTCGGTATCTTTTTCCACTTTGCTTAACTTTTGCCCGGTATGCTTGGCCAATATTTTATTAAGCCTTTCTTTGGTTCTTAAAATATGTCGGGCGTGAATATCCACATCGCTGGCTTGCCCTTGGGCGCCTCCCATCACTTGATGGATCATCACTTCTCCATTGGGAAGAACCATTCTTTTTCCTTTTTTGCCGGCCGCCAGCAACAAAGCTGAACCGGAAGCCGCTAATCCTACGCAAATAGTTTGAATATCCGGACGGACATACTGCATAGTGTCGTAAATCGCCATAGCCGCTGTTACCGATCCCCCGGGAGAATTGATATAAATTTTGATGTCTTCTTTGGGATTTTGGGATTCCAGAAATAATAACTGGGCGATAATGGCGTTAGCTATCGCGTCTCCAATAGGAGCTCCAATAAAAATAATGCGGTCTTTAAGCAAGCGGGAATAAATATCATAAGCCCGTTCTCCGTAATTAGTTTTCTCAATCACGGTAGGAATTAAAAATTGATTGGTTGTTGTTTCATTTCCCATAATGATATAAATCGCTAATCCACGCTAATTTTCCCCGAATAATCCCTAATTTCATTTTATCCTCCCCTTTTTTTAAAGGGGGATTAAGGGGGATTTTTACTATTCGTGATTATTAGCGAGTAAATTCGCGTTGATTAGCGATTTACATTTTCTCCAATACCTCAAACACTCTTTCATTGACCAGCATTCCTTCAGCGTAACTGTATAATTTCTTCAAGTCAACGGTTTTTTCTAAATTTTTTCTGTCTCCGTGCCGGCTTAGCGTTTTATTCATTTCCTCTTCCACTTCCTCGCTGGAAACTTTAATATTCCTGTCTTTCGCCACTTGGCTTAACGCCAGCGCCGCTTTAATTCTTTTTACCGCTTGCAGTTTCCAATCTTTTCTCAAATCTTGCTCGGTTTTTTTTATTTGCTTTAGATAATCCACCGGTTCCATCCCCATGGAGCGAACCTGGGATTCAAATTCAGCCATCATTTTTTTAATCTCTTCTTGAATTAAAATTTCCGGCAACTCAACTTCCGTTTTTTCAATTAATTTTTCCGTAAATTCCGCCCTCCTTTTTTCTTTTATTTGCCTTTCTTTTTCTTTTTTCATTCCTTCTTTCAAGCTTTTTTTTAATTCTTCCAAATTTTTAAATTTTCCCAAGGAGCTTGCAAATTCATCATTAACAAGCGGCGCAATTCTTTCCTGCACTAAATTCATTTCTACTTTAAATTCGGCTTTCTTTCCGGCTAAATCACCGGACCTATATTCCTTGGGAAATTCCAGCTCAAATTCCTTTTTATCCCCCCTTTTCATTCCTATTATATTATCTTCAAATCCCGGAATAAAAGCGCCGCTTCCTAAAATTAAATTATGCTTTTTTCCCGTTCCATTTTCTATCGGCACGCCGTCTCTGAAAACTTGAAAATTAATTTCAACACTGTCCTTTTGGCGCGCCTCTCTATTGACAGTAACAGATTTTACTCTGCTATGAGCCAGTTTTTTTAACTCTTTTTCTACTTCCTTCTCCATTACTTCCACTTCTACATTTTGGTGTTCCTGATTTATTTTTTTAACACTTTTTTGCCATGGACTCAATTTAATCTTCGGCATCACCGCCGTTTTAATTTTATATTCCAAATCATTTCCCTCCGCTACTTTCAGCACTTCCACCTCGGGAGCGCCGATAGCTTCTATTTTTTCGTCGGCTAAAATTTTCGGATAATTTTTTTGGATAGCTTTTTGAACCGCCTTATTAAGAATAGCGTCTTTGCCCGCTTCTTGCTCTACCATTTCTTTAGGAGCTTTCCCCGGACGAAAACCTTTAATTTTAACATTCTTGGAAATATCCGCTACGGCTAAATCCAAAAAACCTTTCCATTTTTCCCACGGAATGATTGTTTTAATTTCTATTTCAGACTTAGGCAGTTTTTTAATTTCAATCTTCATGATAATCTTAATCCCAAATCTACGCTAATTTACTCACTAATAATCTCGGATAAAACAGAATTAAATTAAAATTAGGGATTATTCGAGATAGGATTAGTGTAGATTAGTGATTTACTTCTTCTTAAACTTTTTCTCATAAATCCTCATTCCTTTTTCTATAGCTTTCAGCGCCATTTTTTTTCCCTGAAATCCTTTAACGACAACTTTTTTGTCTTCAATGGATTTATAAGTTTCAAAGAAATGCTTGCATTCTTTTAAGAAATGGGAATTAACATCCTTTATGTCTCTTGTATTATCCCAGCGCGGGTCGTTTTTTGGAACAGTGATTATTTTATCATCTCCTTCTCCGCAGTCTATCATTCTCATTATTCCAACAGGGCGGGCTTCTAACAAAATTCCGGGAGATAGAGGATAAGTAGCAACAACGATTACATCTAAAGGATCATTATCATCCCAAAGAGTTTGGGGAATAAGCCCATAATCAAACGGAAAATCTTGGGAAGTTTTCATTGCCCGATCCAATCTGATAATCCCCGCTTTTTTGTCAATTTCATACTTATTTTTTGAGCCTCGGGGATTCTCAATTACTACATTAATTGTTTCGGGAGCTTTTTCTCCCGCTGATAAATCATGCCAAAAATTCATAATAATTTATATCACGAATTCACGCTAATTTTCTCCGAATAATCCCTAATTTTAATTTAATTCTGTTTTATTCGAGATTATTAGCGAGTAAATTCGTGTTGATTAGTGATTTATATCCTTAGCTTTTTTCTTTTTGCTTATCACTTATTGCTTCCTTCTCATTACCTGCTTCTTCTTCCTCGCCGCTTACTCCTTCCTTTGCTCCTACCACATCAATTTTCCATCCCGTAAGTTTTGCCGCCAATCTGACATTCTGCCCTTTCTTGCCGATAGCCAACGAAAGCTGATCTTCGGGCATTTTGACTATCGCTTTTTTTTCATCCTCGTTCGTTTCAATAGAAATTGCCTTGGCCGGACTAAGCGCGGCGCTTATAAATTTTTCCACATTTTCATTCCATTCAATAATATCAATTTTTTCTCCTCCTAATTCGTCAATTATAGCTTGCACTCTGGTTCCTTTCTGTCCCACACAAGATCCGATCGGATCCACCCCTTCTTCTTTAGAGATAACCGCAACCTTGGTTCGAGCCCCCGCTTCTCTGGCAATAGCTTTAATTTTCACCGCTCCGGAAAAAATCTCGGGGACTTCCAATTCAAAAAGCTTTTTGACCATTTCCGCATGGGCGCGGCTCAAAATTATTCCCGGACCTTTGACATCAGCTTCTACTCTTAATATATACACTTTTAGGCGCTGTCCTATGCGATAGTTTTCTCCTTCCACTTGCTCGGACGGAAATAAAACTCCCGCTGATTTTCCCAAATCTACAAAAACATTGCGGCCTTCAATCCGCTGAACTGTTCCGCTTATCACTTCTCCTTCTTTCTCTTTATATTCTTCAAACATCGCGTCTCTCTCCGCTTCTCTTATTCTTTGAATAATAACTTGTTTGGCAGTCTGAGCCGCTATTCGGCCATATTCGCTTTTTGGCTCCAGCTTTGTTTCTATTACATCTCCTACTTTAGCGCTTTTTTTTACTTTCTTAGCGTCTTTTAAAATAATATCCCGCTCCGGATTAAAGCGCGGCAATCTTTCTTCTTCGCCTTGTTCTTGTTCATCGCCCGCCGTTTTCTGTTTACTGTTCACTGCTTCTAGTTTCTTATTCACTATTCCTTGTTCGCTGTTCACTGTTCCTTGTTCCTTGTTTTCGTCTTCTTCCGCGAATTCCCGCGTAGTTTCGTCCACTACTTCCTTCACCAAATAAAATTTGGCGTTTCCGGCAACCTCGTCAAAATCCGCCCGAATGTGCTGGCTTTTTTTCCCATAATCCTTTTTGTAAGCCGCCGCCAGCGCCATTTCAACGGTTTCAATAACTTTGTTTTTAGGTATCCCTTTCTCTTCCGCTATCTGCATAATGGCGCTCCCAAACTCTTTCATTTTTTCTTCAGCGGTTTGCTCATCGCTGGTTTTCTTTTTCCTTGCCATAAGATTATGTGATTATATGTAAGAATCACTAGCGTTGCTTATATTTTCTTTCTCTGTCATTCCGGAAAATTTCGGAGCAGCAACGGAGAAATTTATCCGGAATCTAGGACGAGAAATCGCAAATGCAATAAAATAAACAGTTAATTTAAAGGCTCTTGCAATCTGACTCTGGATTCCAGACATTTTTTCTTCCACTGCGTTACAGAAAAAATTCTGGAATGACAAGTGAAAATAATTAACAAAAAATGTAA
>JAGGSH010000015.1 GCA_021159185.1 bacterium | reverse complement strand
TGTTAATTTTACTCAAAAATATTCAAAAGTGTCCAAGAGGTGGTCATCTAGTACATTTACTTGACAAGATTTCGCGGTTTGGTACACTGCAGATAACTTACCGAGTGGTAAGTAGTTTAAAAAGCAGTTAAAAGATTATGGAAATAATTAAAAAACCGCGAGAGAATATTATTCAAGACACTAAGCAATATATCATCGGCGCGGCTCGCAATCTTTTTTCTGAATATAGTTATTTGGGCGTTTCTATGGATGATATCGCCAAAAAACTCAATATTACCAAAGCGGCGCTCTATTATCATTTTACCGGCAAGGCGGAAATTTACATAGAAGTGCTTAATAATGTTTTTGACAAATTAAGCTTGTCCATTTCTGAGGCCCTTAGCGAGAAAACGGTTGACAAGAAATTGCATAAACTTATCAGAAATTATCTGGATTTTGGCTTGAAAGAAAAAAACCTGGTCAAATCCTTAATGCTAAAATTATCGCCGGCTGATCCTCAAATAAAAAACCGTATTGCTCAATTGAGAGAACAAATTATCGGGTTAATCCAGCCGGTGATTAAAGAAATGTCCGCCAGCAAAAAAATAACGCGAAAAGTTGATGATAAGCTACTGACCTCTTTGCTTGTCGGAACGATGAATGGATTGATTTTAGAGTATTCATTTTTAAACAAGAAAATCAAGTCTGGTAAAGTAGCCGATCAAATAATCGCGGCTTTGTTTTAGAAATAGGAATATGGGACAGAGACATAAAATATAAAAAAGTAAATTAAAATAATATGTTAAACAAAGTGACAAAAATAAAACAAAATACATACCTTTTTCTTGTCAAAAAAGCGCTTGATAATAAAACTGGCCGGAAAATTATTCTCAACCAATTTGATAAAAAAATCTGCAAATTGGGAAAAGGGTCGGAAATTCAACTTGAGGCCGTCCGGCTTAGAAAATGTCAATGGGCAAAAGCCTCAGTAAAGCAACTTTTGAAAAATTATGAAAAAGGGTATATTTCTCGCCATGTCACTGAAAAAATGCTGGAAGTCTTAGGATTAAATAATTTCTTTAGGGACGATCTATTAGAGATAAAAAAAATAAAAAAATCTTTTAAGGACAAATACGAAGTTGAACCGCCTCTTTTTATACTTATTTCCCCCACTCAAGTGTGCAACTTAAAATGCAAAGGTTGTTACGCTTCTTCTTCGCCAGAAACCGGAGTTACTATGCCTTTTGACATTTTTGATAGAATTTTAAAAGAAAATCATAATATTTTTGGCAGCAGATTTGTGGTAATTTCCGGCGGAGAACCGATGATGTATAAAAGCCAGGAAAAAACTATTCTGGATGTTTTTGAAAAATACAATGACACTTTCTTTATTTTTTACACTAACGGGACATTGATAACCAAAGAAGTTGCCGGAAGATTGGCTAAAAGCGGCAATGCCTATCCTCAAATTTCAGTTGAAGGATTTGAAAAAGAAACTGACGAACGCAGAGGAAAAGGAATTTTCCAAAGGGTTTTAAAATCAATGGAATATCTAAGAGAAGCGGGAGTGCCATTTTCTGTTTCGGTTACCGGAACAAGAAAGAATATAAACGCCCTTTTAAGCAATGAATTTTATGATTTTTGGTTTGAAAAACAAGGCGCAAGCTATATGTGGCAGTTTCAGCTAATGCCAATTGGCAGAGGAAAAAAAGTTTTTGACCAAATGCCGACCCCGGAAGAAAGAGTTAAACTATATAGAAAGTGGGAACAATTATTAGAAAAAGGATATCCAATTGCTGATTTTTGGAATTCCGCGGTTTTATCAAATGGCTGTATTGCTTATGGAAGACCAAGAGGCGGTTATTTCTATATTGACTGGAATGGAAATATTATGCCTTGCGTTTTTGTTCCCTATTATGCGGATAATATTTATGATTTGTATAAACAAGGAAAAACTATTGCCGGCGCTTTGACTTCTGATTTCTTTAGAAGAGGAAGGGAGTGGCAGAAAAAATACGGTTTCGCCTGCCAAAAAGAAGCGGAAAATTGGCTGATGCCTTGTTCCATTAGGGATAATTATAAGAATTTTATGGAAAATATTATTACTAAAGAAACTAAGGGAGAAGATGATCTCGCCGAGGAAACCAGAAATTCAAAAGAATATTATGAAGGCTTTATTGAATATGACAAAAAACTTAAGAAATTAACTCAACCTATATGGGATAAAGAATATAGGAACGCTTCCAATAAATAAATCAACGCGTAAAATTGATTTTTAAGTTTTAAACAAGAAGTTTTAAACAAGAGCTTGCTTAAAAGCGTAAAAAAAGTTATCCTTAAGGAAAATTATGCCATTTACATTTGAGGAAATAGAAAGCAAAATAAAAGGAGTGATTTTGGGATTATTCGGTTCTATTATCGCCAGCTTTGGCGTGGCTTTGGGAGTTTCAGTTTTAACTTCTAATCATTGGACGATATTATTGTCCGGACTGATTGTGGGGACAGCCAGCAGTTTCGCTAATTCTTTCGGGCCGCTTGTTTCCAAATTCCGTTTAACCAGTTTAACCGGCGGCCAGGCATATTCCGGGAATGATCTTATGCAGGCTACCGCCTCTTCAGCGCTAACTTTTATTATTGTCGGCATGCCTCTCATCTCCTATGTCTTGATGGATGATTTAGCCATAGCCAGAGTAATTTCGGTGATGACCGGCTTAGTGCTTTTGTTTATTTTTGGAATTCACAGAGCGCAGCTGGAAAATGAGTCCCCGCTGGTTTACGGTTTTAAGATGTCTTTAATGGGAACAGCCGGCGCGGCGATTTGCTATTTAGCCGCCACTTATTTTATTAAATAGAATCACTATGCCTAAGCGGAAAATTCAAAGGCCTTTAGTGGCTTTGTCTCTTGGCGGCGGCGGAGCCAAAACATTCGCCCATTTGGGCGTTTTGGATTGCTTAAAAGCGAATGAGATTCCGATAGATTTTTTGGCGACTTGCTCGTCTGCTTCAATCGTAGGTTTTTTGTTCGCTCTGGGAATTCCCAGCCGAGAAATTAAAAATGAATTCAAAAGAAAAAATAAATGGCTGCATCTTATTCGGCGGTCAATTTTTAAGCAAGCGTTAAAGAAATATATTAAAGAGAAAAACATCAGTGATATCAATCAAACTGAAATACCTATTTCAGTTATAACTGTGGATTTAAAAACAGGGAAAGAAGTTGTTTTTGAAAAAGGTGATCCCTTGCTAATCCCGCTGGCTTCAAACGCCTTTCCCGGGATTTGGCAGCCGATTAAATACCAAAATTATTATTTGGTTGACGGGGGAGTTTTAAATCCCGATCCGGCTGACATTGCCAGAAAGAAAGTAGGCGAAAACGGAGTTGTTATTAGCGTAACTTTGAAATTGGAATTTAAGGAAGAAGAGCCAAAAAATCGTTTTAACACCATCTTAAAATCGCTTTACTTATCTCCATACCAATACAGAAACAAAATTATTGAGGAAAATTCTAACATTATCATAGAGCCCGCGAATAATTTAAAAATAAGTTTTCGCGACTGGAAAGAAACTTTTTTCGGGTATTTCAGCAATGGCAAAATTGAAAAATATTATCAAAATGGTTTTGAGGAGGCCAATAAAAAAATTAGCGAAATAAAAGAACTGATAAATTCTAAACAACTTTATGGCAAAGGCTAAACAAGCAAAAATCGGATTGGCGCTGGGTAGCGGCAGTTCAAGGGGATTGGCGCACATTGGCGTTATTAAAGCTTTGGAAGAAAATAATATTCCGATTGATTTTATCGCCGGTTCAAGTATTGGAGCTATGGTTGGCGGTTTTTACGCGGCCGGATTAGGCATTAAAAAAATGGAAGAGATAGCGCTGGACACTAATTGGCGCCGAATAGTTTCTTTGCTAGCTGATCCGCACTTAAAACAAGGGCTGATTGGCGGAGAAAAGATAAAAACTTTCATTGAGAGTTATATTAACGGAAAAAAAATTGAGGATTGTGAAATTCCATGCGCGATCGTGGCGACAGATTTAAAAACGGGGGAAATCGCGGTTTTAGATAAAGGCGCGATGACGCCGGCCATCAGAGCCAGCATCTCTATTCCTCTAATCTTCAAGCCGGAGAAGATAAGCGGCAGAATATTAGCCGACGGCGGATTATCCGCGCCTATTCCGGTGGATGTTGTCAGGAATATGGGCGCTGATCTGGTCATTGCCGTTAATTTAGACGGATATTATCACGACGGGGAATGGAAGCCGGGATGGTATGATATCGCCAATGATTCATTAAATATTTTGCGCTATCATTTAGCGCTTTTGAATACGGATAAAGCCGACATTGTTATTAATGTGGATGTCGGCAAAAATTATTGGTACCAATTTACCAACGGCCAGGATAAAATTTTAGCCGGAGAGAAGGCTGTCAAAGAAATACTGCCAAGACTGCGAGAAATAATATATCAGAAAAGCCGAGGCGGACTAAAAAAGTATTTGGAGTTTTTCAAGGGATAAAAAATGATAAGTTTAAGATTTTAATTTAGGGTGCGCGGAAAGCTGTTTGATATGTTTCGCGCGATATGTTAAAATTTAGAAAAATAACTTTAAAACAAATGGAGAAAAAAACTAAAAAAGTAAAAAGCAACAGCTGGAAAGAAATTGTTCAAATCTTTGTCGCAAATATGATTACTCGCGCAAGCGGCAACATATCGGAAAAGATACAGGAATGGTTTAATGATGTTAAAAGAAAAACGATAGGTTTATTGTTTATGTCCGCGGGAGTTATATTTGTTCTAATTTGCTTGGCTATTTATATAAATACAATAGTGGATAACGAATCACAATGGGCCGGCTACGGAGCAGTAGGCGCGATTGTATTTCTTGTCGGATATTTTATGGCCAGGAAAAGAAAATAATTAATTAATAATCTTAATAACAAAAATATGGATGCGAAAAAAATAAAAAAAACAGTGGATGAAAACATTGTTAAAGCCAAAAACAAAGGCGCCGATCTTGAAGCGGCAACGATGAAAGAATTAAAAAAGATTCAGAAACAAATGGAAGAAACTTCTAAAAAAATGGGTGATTACATAAAGAAAAATCCGGAAAAAGCGGCGCTTGTTTCAGCGGGAGTCGGCGCGGCTCTTGGAGCGATTACCGCCTTTTTCATTTCCAAAAGGGGCAAGAATAAAAAAAAGAAATAATAGTATTTTAGCTTCTTAAAACGGGCTTCTCTAAAGCCCGTTTTTTGTATTTTTGAAATGAGATAATTCGCCAGCTTGACATTTTTTTAGTTTTATATATACTTAGAAAGTCTAATAATTTAATAATCTAACTAAAAATATGAAGAATGACTCAATAAGCAGCATTATTTCCCTCATTTTTAACACCAGCCGCCGACTGCACCAACAGGCAAAAAAGGAAAACGACCATCCGGATCCGTTTTCTATCCTCCGTTTGGAAGTTTTGCATTATGTGTCCGAGAAAAAAAATCCGTTAATGAAGGAAGTGGCTGATTATTTTTGCATTACTCCGCCATCGGCGACTTCGTTGGTTAGCCCATTGGTAAAATCGCAAGCGATAAAAAGAGTTAGCGATAAAAACGACAGGCGCGCGACTCGCCTCTCCGTCACACCGAAAGGAATGAAGAAATTGAAAGATGGCTTTGGCAAAATCCAAAACCGTATGCGAAAAATTTTAATTAAGCTTAATAAAAAAGAACGAGAAAATCTCATTAAAATTTTAAAAAAATTGTCAAGCTCAAGAGAAATAACGAAACAAAAATAAAGCGCGATAACATAATAAAATAAACTGGCAATAATGATTATTTAAATTTATGAAAGATCTATTTAAAAACAAGCCGATTAAGGCAATATCTTTACTGGCTATTATAATCGCGGGCGGGGGATGGGTATTTTTTAATGCATTGAGCAATGAATCCGATAATACTCAGCCTGTTTCTGAAAAAGAAACAATTACGGTACGAACCGAAAAAATATTGCCGGAAACCGTGAAACAATGCATTTCCGTTTCTGCCGTTACCGAACCTTTTGAAAAAGTGGAAGTATTTCCTGAAATGAACGGAAAAGTTTTTGCTTTCTATTGCTCCGAAGGAGATTATGTGAATAAAGGGCAAATTTTGGCAAAACTGGAAACAGACCGGTCTCTTTTAACTAACTTTGAAAATGCCAAAACCAATTTAAAGATTGCCAAAGAAAGCCAAGAAAACACCGAGAAATTACAGAAGCAATTAAAAAAAGACGCCAAGGGAACTCCTTCGGAAAAATCAGCCAGAAAGTCAGCCAGGCTTGCTGTTGATGCCGCGGAAGGCCAGGTAAAAGTAGCGCGAGGGCAAGTTAATTATATTCAATCCCAACTGGATAAATATTTAATTAAAGCGCCGGCTAGCGGTTTTATCAGCCGGATAAATTTAGACAAAGGCGATTTAGCCGTTATGACAACGCCGATAGCCGTTATTTCTAATAGCCAAAAAATTAAAATTGAAGCGGCGCTGACCGAGTTTGACATTGGCAAAATATCTGTCGGGCAAGAAGCGGAAATTAACTTAGCGGCTTATCCCGGCGAAAAATTTACGGGAGAAGTTTATCATGTCGGTTCCGTAGCTGATCCAATAAGCAAAAAATTTCCGGTTAAAATTCAACTTGCCAATAAGGACGGTAAAATTAAAGCAGGTATGATAGCTGGCATAAAAATCATTACTGCCAAGCAAGAAAACATTCTAACGGTTCCTAAAGCGGCGGTATTTATTGAAAATGGAGTTGAGAAAATATACGTGGTTGGCAATGATTCAAGGATTAAAATAGTCGCAGTTAAAACCGAAACTCTCGGCGGCAAATTAAAAGTAACCGAAGGACTGGTTGAAAATGATGAGGTGGTGATTAACGGAAATTACGAATTGGATAATGGAGAAAAAGTAACGGTGAAAAAATAAATTTATGAATCTGCCAAAATTTTCAGTTGACAAGCCGGTAACTATAACGATGATGGTTTTAATTATTGTTGTTTTTGGCATTGTTTCATTTGGCCGTTTAGGGCTGGATATGCTGCCGGATATTGAATTTCCGGTAGTATCTGTAGTTACTTCATATCCTGGCGCAACTTCCGAAGATATTGAAGATGTCTTAACTAAGCCAATTGAGGACGCGGTTAGCACGGTTAAAGATGTTAAGTCAGTATCTTCAATTTCACAAGAGGGAATGTCGGTTGTAAAGATAGAATTCAACAGTGGCGCAAATATTGATTTTGCGGCCCAGGACTTAAGAGATAAAATCGGGCTGATAGAAAACTACTTGCCCCAAGACGCCAATAATCCTATGGTTTTAAAAATGGACGTAGGGGCCATGCCAGTGCTGGGCTATGGCGTTACTGCCGATAGTTTAACTACTTTAGAACTTAAAAAATTATTAGAAGACAATGTTAAAGACAAAATTGAAAGATTGGATGGCGTGGCTTCAGTGGAATTGCGCGGCGGGCAAGAAAGAGAAATTTTAATAAAATTAAATAAGCCGCGACTAGAGCTTTACGGCTTAACCCAAGCTCAAGTCGTCCAAATTTTGCGCGGAGAAAATATTAATTTATCCGGCGGATTTATAGAGCAGGGCTTGCAGGAATTTTCTTTGCGCGCAGTGGGAGAATATAAAAGTTTAGAGGAGATAAAAAATACTATTATCACTATCAAAGGCAGCGCGCCGATATATCTGAAAGATGTGGCAGAAGTTATTGACACGCGCAAGGAGTTAAGAAGCTATTGCCGCACTAACAAAAAGGACAGCCTTCTGATGATGATTAATAAGCAATCCGGAGCCAACACGGCCCAGGTAGCCGATAGGATTAAAAATGAATTGCCGGAACTGCGAAAATATCTGCCAAAAGATGTTGCGTTTGCTTTAGTTATGGATCAGAGCCGAATAATTAAAAGTTCAACTGATTCTGTGACCCAGAGCGGGATAATCGGCGGATTGCTGGCCATGCTGATGATTTATTTGTTTTTGCGGAATTGGCGTCCAACCTTAGCTATCGGATTAGCCATTCCTTTATCTCTAATCGCCACTTTCATTCCAATTTATCTTGTCGGTTATACATTAAACCTAATGACTTTGGGCGGGTTGGCTTTAGGTATTGGAATGCTGGTGGATAATGCCGTAGTGGTAATTGAAAATATTTATCGGCATTTGGAAAAAATCGGCAAGCGGCAAAAAGCGGCCATAATCGGCTCAAATGAAGTAGGATTGGCTATTACCGCGGCCACGCTGACAACTATTGCTGTTTTCTTGCCGATGTCTTTAGGGTCTGGCACCGTCGGGCAGATGTCACGGGGATTGTCCTTAACGATTATTTTTGCTTTGTCTTCCTCATTGTTTGTGGCTTTAACCTTAGTGCCGATGATCGCCTCAAAAATTTTCAAAAAAAGGAAGAAAGCGGAAGATTATCAAAAAGCGTCGGGAGAGCGACATTTCAAAAAGATTCAAAACGCTTATAAAAAAGTTTTAGTTTGGTCATTAAAGAATCGCTTTAAAACTGTGGCTCTTGCGGTTGGTTTATTGATTGGCGCCATCGCTTTGGTCCCGTTTGTCGGAGCTGAATTTATGCCGGTTAGCGATCAAGGAATGATGATTTTGCAAGTGGAAATGCCGGTAGGTTCATCTTTAGAGCAAACTGACAAAGCAGTCAGACAAATTGAAGAAACCGTTTTAAATAAGACAGGCAGCAGCGTAATCAACGCTACCAGCTTTGTCGGCCAAAGTGAAGAAACGGCGGAAGCTGGTTCAATGGGTATGGGCGGCGGCGTCAATGAAGCCATGATTTTGATTCGGCTGAAAGACAAAAAAGACAGAGAATTGTCCAACACGCAAATTGAAGAAGTAGTCAGGAAAAACAGGCCGCCGATCAAAGGATTGGAGATTAATCCAATGGATATGGCCGGCGTTATGATGGGCGGGGCCATGACGCCGATTGAAATAAAAATTTTTGGCAAAGATTTAGAACAATTAAAAAATATTTCCGGCGAGATTGCGCGAAAAATTAACAATGTGGAAGGCATCCGTGATGTTGACACGACTTTAAGCCGAGGCAAGCCGGAATTGATTATTAATATTGACCGGGAAAGAGCTTCTTATCTGGGATTAACAGTCGGACAGATCGGTTCAACCGTAAAAAATTCCATGCGGGGATCGGTAGCCACCCAGTTGCGGCAAGGCGGAGAAGAAACGGACATAAGAGTGCGTTATGATGAAATTTATCGTGATGATATTGAGCAAATAAAAAATTTAACCATTACCGCTCCAACGGGAATCCAAGTGCCTTTAAAGCAAGTGGCTAAAATTTCTCCAGGCGAAGGCCCGGTAAAAATTAACCGCGAGGACCAATTAAGAATGGCAGCGGTAACGGCCAATATCCTTGACAGGGATGTCGGAAGCGTTGTCAAAGACATAAAAAACGAATTAGGCGATTACAAATTGCCGTCCGGATATTTTATTGAATATGGCGGATCATATAAACAAATGCAAGATGCTTTTAGCACATTGGGTTTGGCGCTGGCGTTGGGAATTTTGTTAGTCTATATGGTAATGGCTTCGCAGTTTGAATCGTTAATTCATCCGTTTATTGTTATGTTTGAAATACCCTTGGCTTTTATCGGCGTGGAGCTGGCTTTGTTTATTACCGGCCAGACTCTGTCTTTGCCGTCTTTTATGGGAATAATAATGTTGGCGGGAATTGTGGTGAACAACGCCATCGTCTTGATTGACTATATCAACCAATTAAGAAAAAAAGGCATGGGCAAGTTTGACGCTTTGGTTGAAGGCGGAATAACTCGCCTGCGTCCGATTTTAATTACTTCCACGACCACAATTTTAGGAATATTGCCAATGGCTTTGTCCAGGCAGGAAGGCTCGGAAATGATGCGGCCGATGGCAATCGCCGTAATTGGCGGATTGCTGGTTTCAACCATTTTAACGCTGGTGGTTATCCCCGTAATTTACAGCCTAATGGAAAAGTTTTCCAAGCGGGCTTATGTAAGAGTTGGAAAAATAGTCAATGGATCAGAATAAACATTCCACCCATATGGAATGTTTATTGTGGATAAGTGGTGGATAAGTTTTTTTAAAATGGCTTTAAAAAGCCATTTTTTAATTTTTAATTTTATGTTGACCGATGGTGACTGGTGGTTTAAAATATACTTAGTGTGTTATAAAGTGGTTGAAAGTGGAGAATGAATATATAAAATAGCGTTATGTTTATTGGAGAGTATCAGCATTCTATAGATATAAAAAAAAGATTGGCTGTCCCATCTAAGTTTAGAAATGAATTAGGAAATAAAGTAGTTGTCACTAGAGGTTTGGATAAATGTTTATTTATTTATCCAATGAAAATATGGGAAGAGCTGGCCAAGAAATTGGGAAGTTTGCCGGTAGGAGAATCCGGCACCAGAAGTTTTATCCGTTTAATGCTGGCGGGCGCCACCGATGTGGAAATTGACAAGCAGGGAAGAATTTTGATTCCCGATTATTTAAAAAAATACGCGGGGCTGAAAAAGAATATTACGGTTGCCGGACTTTATAATCGCCTGGAAATTTGGGACGAGAAAAAATGGGGTGATTATAAATCCAAAACCGAAAAAAGCGCCGATGAAATAGCGGAGCAGTTGGGAAAGCTGGGAGTATATTAATTAAGGTTTAAATGCCAAAATCAAAAATCAAAATTCCAAATCAAACCCAAAATCCAAATGATAAATTTTTTAATAATTTGAATATTTGAAATTTAGCCATTTGATATTGATTTGAAATTTGAGCTTTGAAATTTAGATTTTATAACCGGAATGTCTATTCACAAGCCAGTTTTATTGGAGGAAAGTTTAGAGAAATTAAATCTTAAAAAAGGCAGCGTGGTTGTTGACGCGACTTTGGGAGGAGGCGGGCACAGTTTGGAAATATTGAAAAGAATTTTGCCGGGAGGAAAACTAATTGCTATTGATAGAGATGAAGAAGCTATAAAAAATTTTAAAAGCAAACTGAAGGATTTAAACATAGGATTAAAAAAAGAAAATTTAGAATTAGTTAATGATAATTTCGCGGGTTTAGGCAGTATTCTGGAAGCCTTAAAAATTGAACGAGTGGATGCGATTTTGGCGGACTTCGGAATGTCTTCCGACCAACTGGAAGACGCGGAAAGAGGATTTAGTTTTAAAAAAGACGCGGAGCTGGATATGAGAATGGATCAAAATGGGAAACAAACCGCTCGGGAGATAATCAATACTTATAGTCAAAATCATTTAGAAAAAATATTGCGCGAGTTCGGGGAAGAAAGATACGCTCGCAAAATTGCCAAAGCGATTATTCTCCAAAGAAAAATAAAGCCGATTGAAAAAACATTGAGATTGGCAGAAATAATCAGCAGCGCGGTGCCGGGAAAATACAGGCGCGGGAAAAAGCATTTTGCCGTTAAAACATTTCAGGCGTTAAGAATAGAAGTTAATAATGAACTGGAAAATATTAAATGTTTTCTGCCGCAAGCAATTGATATTTTAAAAACGGCCGGTCGTTTGGCTGTAATATCGTTTCATTCCGGAGAGGATAGGATTGTCAAGAATTTATTCAAGGAAAATGCAAGGGGATGCATTTGCCCGCCGAAATTTCCAATTTGCCGCTGCGGGCGAAAGCCAAGAATAAAAATAATTTCCAAAAAGCCGATCATTCCTAAATGTGAAGAAATTGAAATAAATCCAAGAGCGAGAAGCGCTAAATTAAGAGTGGCGGAGAAGATATAACCCACAACCTACAACCTGCAACCTACAACCCAAGACAAGAAATCAGAGGGTCGTGTGTTGTAAGTTGTAAGTTGTAAGTTAGCCGGGGGGCATGTGAACAGATGATAAGAAACAGAGTAGTTGCCGGAGGAAATCATTGCCGATGGCGGCGAAAAAAACAAAAAATAAAAAACAAAACTATAACTGGCTCAATAAATACGAGCTTTATTATAGCGGTTTTCATTTTCCTTTCAGGACTGTTTTATTTGTATTCAATAAACAGCAACGCGGTTAAAGGTTATCAAATTCGTTGCGCGGAAAAAGAGCTGATAAAAAACGAAAAGAAAAATGAGCAATTAAGAATTCAAGAAGCGGAGCTTAATTCGCTTTATCGGTTAAAAAAGGAAAGCGAGAATTTAAATATGTCTGACTTAAAAGAGGTTGTTTATATTGAAGAAAGCGGTCCAATAGCTTTAAAGTAAGACGTAAGACGTAAGATGTAAGAAATAATAAAACATCACGATACATGATACATGTTTGTTGTGTAGCGATATGTTGTGGTTATGCGCAGCAAAAGATTAAAAGGCCATAAAATAAAAATTGGATTATCAATGGAGAGCTGGAGGATTTATTTTTTGGCGCTCCTCGTTTTTTTATCAGCGGCTGTTATTTTTTTTCGCTTGTATTCTTTGCAAGTCGCGGCTTATGATGTTTATCGCGCTATCGCCCAAAATCAGCATTATATTTTTCAGGAGCTAAATCCCGAAAGAGGGGAAGTTTATCTTAAGGACGGAGACAATACTTATCCATTAGCAATCAACAGAGATCTTAAAATGGCTTATGCCGTTCCCAAGGAAATTGAAAATAGAGAAGATGCAGTTATTAAAATTTCTTCTATTTTAGAGTTGGAAGAAAATTTAGTGAGAAAAAAGTTGGCTGACCCGGAAGATATGTTTGAAGTGCTCAAGCATAAACTTACCGATGAAGAAGTTTCTAAAATTAAGGATCTTGAAATTTCCGGAATTCATCTTATGTCGGAAACTTTCCGTTATTATCCAGCCGAAGAATTAGCGGCGCAAATTATCGGCTTTGTCGGCTCAAACGGAAAAGAATATAAAGGACGATACGGTTTGGAAGCTTATTGGGAAAAAGAATTGCGCGGAACGCCGGGAGATTTAAGCCAAGAAAGAGACGCGGGAGGAAGATGGATTTCCATCACGGACAGGGAATTTAATCCTGCCAGAAACGGAATAGATTTAATTTTAACAATTGACAGAATTGTTCAATATGAGACCGAGAAAATTTTAAAAGAAACCGTTGAAAAGCACGGCGCTGACAGCGGAACCATTTTGGTCATGGAACCGAAAACCGGAAAAATTTTAGCCGCGGCCAATTATCCGTCCTTTGATCCCAATGAATATTCCAAGTGCGAGGATATGTCCCTTTTTATGAATCCATCCGTGAGCGAAGCTTACGAATGCGGTTCGGTTTTTAAAGCTATCACGATGGCTATTGGGATAGACGGCGGCAAGGTGGAACCAGACAGCGTTTATTATGATAGCGGAAGCGTGCAAGAAGCGGGATATACAATTAAAAATTCCGATGAAAAGGCTTATGGAGAACAAACTATGACTCAAGTTCTGGAAAGATCATTAAATACAGGAGCGATTTATGTTGAAAAACTGACAGGCAATAAAAAATTTGCCGACTATGTGAAAAGGTTCGGCTTTGGCGAAAAAACGGGGATTGAACTTCCGGGAGAATCCCGGGGAAATATAAATAATCTAAAAGCGTTAAAAAGAGATATTCAATTTTTTACCGCCGCGTTCGGGCAAGGGATTACGGTTACTCCCCTGCAGCTGATTAATTCTTATTCTGTTATCGCCAATGGCGGAAAATTAATGAAGCCCCAGCTGATTGAAAAAAAGATTTATCCCGATGGCAGGGTAGAAGAAATAAATCCGCAAGAGATTAGGAGGGTTATTAAAAAAGAAACGGCGGAAAAACTCTCTCAGATGCTTCTCAGCGTGGTGGAAAACGGCCATGGAAAAAAAGCCGGGGTTTCCGGATATTTAGTGGGCGGAAAAACGGGAACGGCTCAAGTTGCCAAGGCGGGCGAAAAAGGATATGAAGAAGGGATAGCGATCGGATCGTTTGCCGGTTTTGCTCCGATTGAAGATCCTCAATTTACCGTGCTGGTCAAAATTTATAATCCTAAAGATGTCCAATGGGCGGAATCCACGGCTGCTCCCGCTTTCAGCCGAGTAATGAAATTTTTATTGGAGTATTACAAAATTAGCCCAACAGAAGAGTGCGAGCTATGAAAACTAAAAAAATACAATATCTAGAGAAAATGCTTCGCTGGATGGCGGTGATGGTTATAAAAAAATACAAGCCGTCTATTGTGGGAATTACGGGATCAGTGGGAAAAACTTCTGCCAAGGAAGCTGTTTTTATGGTTCTCTCCCAAAAATTCAGAACGCGCAAAAGCGAGAAGAATTATAATAATGAAATCGGCATTCCGCTTACTATTATCGGGGTGGAAAGCGGAAAGCGCTCTTGGCAAAAATGGCTTAAAGTTTTTATTAAATGGCTTTTTATTATTATTTTCCCCGCGAGATACCCGGAAATTTTAGTTTTGGAAATGGGAGTTGACCGCCCGGGGGATATGAAATATTTAACCGATTTTATTCCTATTAATGTTGGAATTATAACTAATATTTCCTCCAGCCATTTAGAATTTTTCAAAAGTGTGAACCATATCGCCAAAGAAAAAAGAAAACTAGTGGAAACTTTGCCTGAAGATGGGATGGCTATTTTAAACACCGATGACAGCCAAATAAAAAATATGGAGAGCCTAGTCCGATCTAAAATTATTACCTTCGGCTTAAAAGAAGCCGATGTAAAAGCGGACATTATAGATTTTAATTATCAAAATAGCAGACCGTCAGGCATTAGCTTTAAACTCAGTTATCAAGAAAAGATTATTCCGGTGCGCCTGCGCCACATTCTGGCCCGGCATCATATTTACGCGATTTTAGCGGGGATTTCAGCCGGCATAGCTTTTAAAATTAATCTGGTGGATATTGCCGAGTCTTTAGATAATTTTTTTCCTCCCGCGGGAAGAATGAATTTAATTCCCGGAATAAAAAACAGTTTTATTATTGATGATACTTATAACGCTTCGCCGGCTTCAGCGGAAGCGGCGCTGGATGTTTTAATGAAAGTGAGAACAGTCGGCAAAATAGCAGTGATGGGGGATATGCTGGAGCTGGGAAAAGATATGGAGGGCGGGCATCGCAAAATAGCGCGGAAAATTTTTCAAGTAAATCCAAAATTTATTTTTACGGTAGGCGATAGAATGAAAATAGCAATTGGGGAACTCAAATCGCTGGGCTATCCCGCGAGCAGATTATTTCATTTCAACGACCCTGTTTCAGCCGGAAAAAAACTTCAAGAAGAAATCAGAGATGGTAATTTAATTTTAATCAAAGGTTCGCAATCAATGAGAATGGAAAAAATCGTGGAAGAAGTAATGCTAAATCCGCGAGAAGCTGAAAATATTTTGTGCCGCCAGTCGGAAGATTGGTTAAAAAAGCCTTACACAAAGCCGTAGGATAGATGGAAAGTTATCCACAGGGTAAGTATTTACAGGATTTAAAAAAGGATTATTATAAAAATAACGGTGAGATAATTTTCCGTTGAAAATAAAAATTACAAGAGAATAAGAGGAAAATTCAAGGGTTGCCAACATAAGTTGCTTTGAAAACAAAGGACAGTTTCCACGGGAAGTTGTCTTTTGTTTTTTTAAAAAGTTGTTTGACAAAAAATAAAAAAAATATAAAACCAAAAAAAGGAGGCGCGCGATGTGTAGATCGTATTATCATAAAAGTTTGCGCGGTCTCGTCGCGCACTATCTTTCTCCTCTCCATCTCTTTGCTCCAATATATAAATTGGGGATTCAGAGAAAAGGGAGAGTCAAAATAATTTGTTTTTTTGTCGTAACAGTTTACGACAGAATATACCAAAAAATTTTTTAGTTTTGCCGCTGGTATTTTAACGGAAAGCAAACTTGCTTTTGCCGGCGGTTTTTTTATTCCGAAAACTATTTGATAAATGTTAGTTTTACTGGTAAATTATTTAAAGTGAGATTAACAGCCGCGTTCGTCTAGTCTGGTCTAGGACGCCAGGTTCTCATCCTGGAAATCATGGGTTCGAATCCCATACGCGGTACGGTGTTTTCTTGCCTTTTTTATTCTTAGCAGTTAGAATTTAGAAAGGTTTGAATTTAACAAGCTGTATTTTTTTATGAATATTCAAAAAGCGCTGGCGGATTTTAAAAAGAAAATCAATCCGGAAATTGAAAAATATTTAAACAAGGCTATAGAAGAAGCGAACGAAAAAGATTGCTTTATGGCTGACACCTTAAGATATGTGAAAAAGATGGTATTGGCCGGCGGAAAAAGATTGCGTCCGGCTTTAATGTATTACGGATACTTAGCGGTGAACGGAAAGGAAAAAAATAAAATCATTAGAACCGCGGTGAGCGTGGAATTGATCCATATTTTTTTGTTAATTCATGATGATATTATTGACAAGGATAATAAGCGTCATGGCATAGACACAATTCATTTCAGATATAAAAAATTGGGTCAAAAACTTTTTCCCAAAGAAGACAGCGAGCATTTTGGAAATTCTATGGGCATTATTGTCGGGGATATGGTGAGCGCTTTGGGAAATCAGATTATATTCAATTCCGAATTCAGTCCGGAATTAATTATGAAAACCCTTTCCAAGCTTCAGTCAGTCGTGTCTATGACAGTAATCGGAGAAGCTCAAGATGTTTATATAGGCTACAGAGGAAAGGCTGCTGAAAAAGAAATTTTGGAAATGTATAAAAATAAAACTGCTAAATATACTATTGAAAGCCCGTTGCATCTAGGCGCCGTTTTAGGCGGAGCCAGCGATAAAGTTTTAGAAAGCTTAAGTAGATTAGCAATTCCCATAGGTATTGCTTTTCAAATTCAGGACGACATTTTAGGCGTATTCGGTTCCGAGAAAAAACTGGGAAAATCAGTAGGTTCGGACATTCAGGAAGGGAAACAGACCATTTTAGTTTCCAAGGCGCTGGAAAAAGCTAATTGCAAACAAAGAAAAATATTAAACAGTCTTTTAGGAAAAAACGATTTAACCATTCAGGATATTAAAAAGTTCCGTGAAATAATTAAAGAAACCGGATCTTTGGATTACGCCCAAAACACAGCCCGGAAATTTATTTCTCAAGGAAAGCGGGAAATAGAGAAGGCAAAAATTTCCAAAGAGTCTAAAGATTTTTTATTAGGAATAGCGGATTATATGATGGACAGGGAAGTGTGAAATTTCTTCTCCCCTCTTTGAGGGGAGCCTGCCTGCCGGTAGGCAGGGATTAAGGAGGGGCGCTGTCTAGGCTCACGATTTAAATTAAGAAACCCCCTCTGTCCTTCGGACATCTCCCCCTTAGTAAAGGAGGAGAGGAAAAAATATGATTAAAAGAAAAAAAACTAAAAAAATTAAAGTCGGAGGTATTTATATCGGCGGCGGCGCTCCTATTGTTGTCCAATCTATGTGCAATACTGATACGCGCGATGCGAGAAAAACGGTGGCTCAAATTAAAAAGTTGGAAAAGGCGGGATGCGAGATGGTGAGAGTGGCTGTTCCGGATATGGAAGCGGCGAAAGTTTTGGGTAAAATTAAAAAAAGGATTTCCATACCATTGGTGGCGGATATTCATTTTTCAGCCGATCTGGCGATGGAATCAATAAGGCAAGGAATAGACAAATTAAGGATAAATCCCGGAAACATAGGATCGGAAGAAAAAGTTGCCCAGCTTGCCAAAGAATGCCGGAGAAAAAAGATTCCTATCCGCATTGGAGTGAACGCCGGGTCGCTGGAAAAAGAAATTTTGAAAAAATACAAAGGAAAAGCTACCGCCAAAGGCATGGTAGAATCGGCCGCGCGCCATATTAAAATTTTGGAAAAGCATAATTTTAGAAACATCCTAATTTCATTGAAAGCTTCCGACATTGAAAGGACGGTGGAGGCTTATCGGCTGCTTTCCAAAAAGGTTGATTATCCTCTGCATATCGGAGTGACGGAAGCGGGAACGGCTTTTCGGGGAACGGTGATGTCCTCCATTGGGCTGGGAATCTTGCTTTATGATGGAATTGGTGATACTCTGCGAGTGTCTTTGACTGCTGACCCAGTAGAGGAAATAGGAGTTTGTTGGGAAATTTTGAAATCATTGGGATTGCGAAAAAGAGGGATAACTATCACTAGCTGTCCCACTTGCGGCAGAACCGAAGTGGATTTAGCAGGACTGGCGAAAAAAGTGGAAAACGAATTGCGGTTTATTGACAAAGATATGCATGTGGCGGTAATGGGATGCGTCGTTAACGGTCCGGGCGAGGCCCGCGAAGCCGACTTGGCGATTATTGGGGGAAAAGGCGTTGGACTTATCACAAAGAAAGGAAGAGTGATCAAAAAAGTAAAAGAGAAAGATTTAGTGAGGGAATTTATAAAGGAGGTGAAAAGGTTTTAGACTTATAGCTCAAAACTTGTAGTTTATAATCCAAAATTGTAAATAAGTATTTTTTAGTATAGAATAGAAGCTGTTAGATTTTACAATACTGCTTATGCTTTCCTAAACTTTGATTTTTCAAGAAAACAGCCCAATCTTTAAAAATTACAATCTCAAAATTCCAAATCCTAAATAAATCCAAAATTCTAATATTCAAAACCGTTTCGAATTTTGATATTTGAATTTATTTGGAATTTGATATTTAGAATTTAGAATTTATTAAGTATGCAAAAAGAAAATAATATCCCGACTCATATAGCTCTTATTCCCGACGGCAATCGCCGCTGGGCGCGTTCCCGCGGGCTGGTTCCTTGGGAAGGGCATGAGGAGGGCGCGAAAAATCTGGAAAAAATAGTCAGGAAAGCTTTTGATCTGGGAATAAAACATTTATCTTTTTGGGGATCGTCCGTGGATAATTTGACAAAGCGCCCCTTTCAGGAAAAACGGGCGCTTTTGAAAATTTTTGAAAAATATTTTACCAGACTGATTGAGAGCGATGACATTCATAAAAATCAAGCCAGAATCAATGTGATAGGCAGATGGGAAGAGCAATTTCCCAATTCTCTCAAAAAAATAATCAGAAAGTGCGTTGATAGAACTAAGAATTACAGAAAATGCTTTCTTAATTTTTTCTTAGCTTACAACGGCGACGATGAAATGCTGGAAGCGGTGAAAAAAATATCCGAAAAGTATAATTCCGCTAAGGATATAACAGCCGAAACTATTAAAAATAATTTAATGACCAAAGATTTGCCGCCGGTTGATTTTTTAATCCGCACCGGAGGAGAACCGCATTTGTCTGTCGGTTTTATGATGTGGGACATTGCCAACGCCCAGCTGTATTTTTCCGAAAAACTTTACCCGGATTTTAAAGAAGATGATTTTGAAGAAGCGATAAGGGAATTCCAGAGAAGGGAAAGGAGATTGGGGAAGTAGGAATAAAATTTACAATTCTCAATTTACAATTTTCAATCAATGTTCAATGTTTAAATTTTCAATGATTAAAGTCTTAAATAACGAGAGGCATTTTAATATAAAATAACTAAAAAATAAATATATGGTTATAGAATTTACAGATCAGAATTTTGAAGAGGAAGTTTTGAAAAGCGATGTTCCGGTGCTGGTTGATTTTTGGGCGCCGTGGTGCGGTCCCTGCCAGATGATGGGACCAGTTATTGAGGAACTAATTAAAGAAATGGGAGGCAAGGCGAAAATTGGAAAACTTAATGTTGAGGATAATAAGGATATGTCCTCTCAATATGGAATTATGTCCATACCGGCTATTAAGATTTTTAAAGACGGAAAAGTGGCAAAGGAATTTGTCGGCGTGCAGAATAAAGAAACGCTGGCGGAGGAACTAAAACTAATTTCTAATTCCTAATTCCTAATTTCTAACAAAATTCCAAATTCAAAATTCCAAATTCCAAATAATTTTAAAATCCAAAATCCAAAAGTTTTGAATTTTGAAAATTGCAAAGAAATATATGGGTGAAAAAAACAAATTATACGACTTGATTATAATCGGCGCCGGGCCGGCGGGATTGGGAGCGTCCATTTACGCTTCACGGTATAAATTGAAAAATTTAATAATTGGAAGCGAAATTGGAGGACAGGTAGTAGAAGCGGCGGAAATTGAAAATTACGCTGGTTTTAATTCTATTTCCGGGAGGGATTTAATGAAAAAATTTCAAGAACAGGCGGAAAATTTAGGCGCGAAAATTGTTCAAGCGGAAGCGGACGACATTAAAAAAGCAGGCGATGAATTTGAAATATCCGTTGGAACGGGAGAAAAATGCAAATCCAAAAGCGTTATCTTAGCTCTGGGAATGAATCCGAGAAAAATGAATATTCCCGGCGAGGATAAATTTATTGGCAAAGGAATTTCCTATTGCGCCACTTGCGACGCGATGTTTTTTATGAATAAAACCGTAGCGGTGATCGGCGGCGGCGATTCGGCGGCGGCGGCGGCTATTCATTTGTCCGAGTTTGCCGATAAAATTTACTTAATTCACAGGGGGAGGATGCGTTTTAAGCCAGCTTTGGCGGAACAAATCAAGCGAAATAAGAAAATTGAAATAATTGATTCCACGGGCATAAAAGAAATAAAAGGAAATCAAACAGTGGAAGGTATTGTTTATGAAAGCGCGGAAGGCGAAAAAGAAATTCCGGTTCAGGGAGTATTCGTGGAAATAGGGGCTGTTCCTAAAATCGCCATTGCCAAAAATTTGGGAATAAAAATGGATGAGCAGGAATATATAATTGTGGATCAGGCGCAGAAAACTAACATAGAAAATGTTTACGCGGCGGGTGATGTTACTACCGGTTCCAATAAATTTCGCCAGATTATTACCGCGGTAGCCGAAGGAGCGGTGGCGGCAGGAAGCGCGTATAAACAACTTATAACTCGCAACTAGCAACTTACAACTTAATGCGAAAATATGGACGCGATTCAGCTGTCAAAAAAAATCGGAGGAAAGATTGAAATAAAATCAAAAAAGAGATTGACTAAAAAATCTCTTCCGATTTTATACACGCCAGGAGTAGCGGAAGTTTCCAAGGCGATTGCCAGAAACAAAAAACTTTCCTTTCAATACACGATTCGCAAAAATTCAGTGGCAATTATTTCTGACGGATCAGCGGTTTTAGGATTAGGCGGCATAGGACCGGAAGGAGCTTTGCCGGTAATGGAAGGCAAGGCTGTTTTATTTAAAGAGCTGGGAGGAGTGAACGCGTTTCCCATTGTTTTAAATACTCAAAACACAGAAAAGATTATAGAAATAGTAAAAGCGATAGCGCCTACTTTTGGAGGAATAAATTTGGAAGATATTTCCGCTCCGCGCTGTTTTGAGATTGAAGAGAAACTTAAGAGATGTCTTAAAATACCGGTTTTTCACGATGACCAGCACGGAACGGCCATTGTTGTTTTAGCCGGACTTATCAATTCTTTAAAAGTCGTAAAAAAGGACGCGAAAAAAATTAAAGTGGTTATTTCCGGCGCGGGCGCGGCCGGAATAGCCATCGCTAAATTATTATTTAAATATGGAATTAAAAATATTGTGCTATCAGACAGCCGCGGTATAATTTATAAAAATCGCCAAGGAGGGATGAATGAAGCGAAGAAAAAAATCGCGGCCGTTACTAATTCCGAAAATATCAAAGGAACGCTAAAGCAGGCGTTAAAGGGCGCGGATGTTTTTATCGGCGTTTCCGCGCCTAATCTTTTAGACAAGCATGACATCAGGAAGATGAATTTGAGGCCGATTGTTTTTGCTATGAGCAATCCTGTCCCGGAAATCGCGCCGAACGAAGCGCGCAAGGGCGGAGCGGAAATTATAGCTACGGGAAGTTCGGAATATCCAAACCAAATTAACAACGCGCTGGTTTTTCCGGGAATTTTCCGCGGCGCGCTAGACAGTAAAATAGCGAGAATAAGCGATAAACACAAGATAAAAGCGGCCAAAGCCTTAGCTTCCTTGATAAGAAAACCAAATTATGGTAAAATAATTCCAACAGTGCTAGACAGAAGAACGGTGAAGGTTGTGGCGGAAATATTTAAAAAATAAAAACATGAAGATACATAAAGAAAAAATAGAGTTAGAAAGCGATACTCAAATTGAATTTATGGATATTACGGATAAAGCGCAAGAGATTGTTGAAAGTTCCGGAATTAAAGATGGGCAAGCGCTGATTTACGCGCCTCATACTACGATGGGCATAGCGATTAATCATAATGAGCCGATGCTGATCCAGGATTTTATGAATATTCTTTATAGACTTGTTCCGGCAGACGACCAATATTCCCATGATTTATTTGAGCTTCGCCGGGAACAAGCATCTGATGGAAGAAGCAACGGGCATTCGCATTGCAAGTCGCTTTTAACTGGCGTAAGCGAAACAATTCCAGTGGAAAAAGGAAAGCTGATGATTAACGATAGCCAAAGCATATTCGCTATTGAGTTTGACGGCGCGAGGAAAAGGGATATTATAGTGCAGGTTATGGGAATGTAAAATCGTAAGCGTAATTTGCAAGAAGCCCGGGGCTGTTTGTAATTTTGCTGTATGTCATTCCGGAATTTTTGAAGCAACAGCGGAAAAAATATCCGGAATCTTAACCCATTGTCATTCCGGAATTTTCGGAGTGGCAACGGAGAAAATATCCGGAATCTACGCTTTCAATTATCTCACGCTTAAAAAATTTTAATAATCCTAGATTCCGGATATTTTTTCTTGCACTTCGTTCCAGAAAAAATTCCGGAATGACATATAAGTGGTAAAAAATGTAAAAGGCGCGGAAATACTTATTGGCGATTTAGTTAAGCGGGGATATTTAAAATCGGATGTTGTAATTAAAGCGTTTTTAGAAATAGACAGGACGGAATTTGTTCCTGAAGATTTAAAAGATGAAGCTTACTCTAATATTCCCTTGCCGCTGGGATATAATCAGACCATTTCCCAGCCGCTGACTGTGGCCTTTATGTTGGAATTGCTGGATCCTGATTTGGGACAAAACATTTTGGATATAGGCAGCGGATCGGGCTGGACGACCGCTTTGCTTTCTTATGCCGTTGGAAGCAGAGGAAAAGTGACGGCGCTGGAAACAATTCCGGAACTTTGTGAATTAGGAAAAAGAAACACTGCCAAGTTTAATTTTATTAAAAAAGGCGTCGCGGAATTTTATAATATAGACGGAAATCTCGGCTATTCAAAAAATGCTCCTTATGATAGAATTTTAGTTTCAGCTATGGCGGAAAAAGTCCCGAAAGCTTTAAAAGAACAGCTTAAAATAGGAGGAGTGCTGGTTATTCCGGTTTATAACGATATCTGGCGTCTGAAAAAGGAAAAGAATAATGATTTTTACGAAGAAAAATATCCCGGATTTTCTTTTGTGCCATTAGTCTGAAGAACTCACGACTTATAATATATAGCTCATAACTTCTTTGTGTCATTCCCGCGAAAGCGGGAATCCAGCCTGCCTGCCGGTAAGCAGGGATGAAATCATAGGCTCCAGAAATTACTCTGGATTCCCGCCTGCGCGGGAATGACATAAGGTGGAAAACTCAAAAGTTACAAGTTGCAAGTTGCCTATGATTATTAAAAATAAAAAATTATTTATAGGATTAATTGTTATTGCCGTTCTAATAACGGGTTTTTTTTATTTCCAGAATCAAGTTTATTACTCCCGCGGATCGCTTAAAAAACCAATAAATTTTAAGATTGAAAGAGGCGAGAGCGCTTTAAAAATAGGGGAGAGATTGAAAAAGGAAAAAGCTATTTCCAGTAAAATCTGCTTTGCTTATTATCTTTGGCGGAAAAATATTTACGGTAAAATAATAGCCGGGGAATATGCAGTTAATCCTCAAAATACCATTCCCGAAATAGCCTTAATTATTACCCAGCAAAAAGAAATTGTTTCCAATGAAAAGAAAATTACTTTTCCCGAAGGATGGGACAGCCGGAAAATGGAAGCTAGAATTAAGAAGCAAAAATTAAGCGGGGATAATTTTTTGGATTTGGTTGAAAGACCGAATTATTTTAGAGACGAATACGATTATGGTTTTTTAGCCGGCATTCCGGAAGATAAAAGCTTGGAAGGCTATTTATTTCCCGATACTTACTTTTTTTCAATGGACGCGAACGCGGAGGATATTATTAAAAAAATGCTGGATAATTTTGACAGGAAACTTTCTGATGATTTAAGGAGCGAGATTCAAAATCAAAACAAAACCATTTATGAAATTATTACGCTGGCAAGCATATTGGAAAAAGAAGTAAAAACGCCGGATGATAAAAAAATAGTGAGCGGAATTTTTTGGAACAGGATAAAAATCGGGCAGTCTCTCCAGAGCTGCGCTACGCTATCTTATATTCTCAGAGAAAACAAGGATCAGTATTCTTATGAGGATACTCAAATTAAATCTCCTTATAATACTTATTTAAATCCCGGCCTCCCCCCCGGACCAATTTCCAATCCCGGAATTATTTCCATTAAAGCGGCTATTTATCCCGTGGAAACGAATTATAACTATTTTTTAAGCAATCCTGAAACAGGAGAAACGATTTTTTCTAAAACACTGGAAGAACATAATGCCAACAAAGTGAAATACGGGCTGTAGGTTTAACGGTTTTTGGAAATCGGCATTGACGGATTTTTTAAAATAGATTATAATTAGCGCAAGAGATAGAATGAAAAATAAGAGAACTGGTCGAAACTCTCTGTAAAATCTATCTCCCGTTTAATCAGTAATTCAAGTTTAATCAATATGGCCGAAGAAACAAGAGACAAGGATTTTATTGAGCAAGTCGTAAAAATGCTCGTAGATAATCCTGATGATGTCAAAGTAGAAAGAAAAATTGACGAAATGGGCGTTCTTATTAGTTTGGATGTAAATGCCAACGATATGGGAATGGTCATCGGACGAGAAGGCGCAACTGCCAAAGCTCTTAGAACTCTCTTGAGAGTGATTGGAGCCAAGAACAATGCTCGCGTTAACCTGAAAATCAACGAGCCGGAAGGTTCCGAGAGGAAAGAAGAAAAAAAGAGCATTGACGAAGTAGTGGACGACATCAATAAAATATAAATTTTTTATTTGATTGGCTTTTCGCGATTTTATAGTTTTGCGAAGGCATTCAGCAAAAAAGCCATTCTGCTTAATAGGGTGGCTTTTTTGTTTTCTTAGGAAATGTTATTATATCATTATGACAAATTTTAATATCATAACAATTTTTCCTAAAATATTTGAAAGCTATTTTTCCGAATCAATTATAAAGCGAGCGCAGGATGAGAAAAAAATAAGAATCAATGCCCATAATTTAAGAGATTGGACTGAAGACAAATATAAAACTGTAGATGACACTCCTTACGGCGGAGGGGCGGGAATGGTATTAAAAGTAGAACCAATTTATAAAGCCGTTAAGTTTGTTAAAAGCATTAAAGATGTTAAAAATAATAAAACATCTAGAGTCATTTTGTTTTCCGCCAAAGGTAAAAGATATGCTCAATCTGACGCGGAGAGATTGTCTAAATATGACAATTTAATTTTGATTTGCGGACGCTATGAAGGGGTGGACGAACGCGTGGCTGAACATATCGCGGATGAAGAAATTTCCATCGGCGATTATGTTTTAACCGGAGGGGAAATACCGGCGATGATTTTGGTTGATTCCATTACGAGGTTATTGCCGGGTGTTTTAGGCAATCCGAGATCGTTGAAAGAAGAAAGCTTTAAAAGCGTTGAAAATGTTCAAGATGTTCAAAGTGTTGAAAATTATAAGAATGATTATTTGGAACAGCTTAAACAAGCGAAGCGATTGAACAATTTGAACATCTTACGCGAGTATCCCCAATATACTAAGCCGGAAAATTTCAGAGGCTGGAAAGCTCCCAAAGTTTTACTAAGCGGAAACCATAAGGAAATAGAAAAATGGAGAAAGGAAAACAGGGGCAAGTAGTATGTAGCATGGAAGATGGAGGATAAAAAATATTTATAATACATAATTTGTTAGATTTCACAGCGTTGTTTGCATTTTTTGTTAATTATTTTCACTTGTCATTCCAGAATTTTTTCTGTAACGCCTGCCTCGCCGGCAGGCAGGCAGTGGAAGAAAAAATGTCTGGAATCCAGAGTCAGATTGCAAGAGCCTTTAAATTAACTGTTTATTTTATTGCATTTGCGATTTCTCGTCCTAGATTCCGGATAAATTTCTCCGTTGCTGCTCCGAAATTTTCCGGAATGACAGAGAAAGAAAATGTAAACAACGCTAGTGATTCTTGCATAATACAAATTCTATTTATGCGTTCCGACAAAAATAAAAAATTAGACAAGACTTTACTTTTTACTATTTTATCCCTAATGGTTTTTGGATTAATGATGATTGCCAGCGCGGGCGTTATTTATTCAGAAACGCGTTTTGGCGACAATTATTATTTTTTCAAACATCAGCTGTTTTTTGGATTTATTCCCGGACTGGCAACGCTGTATTTTTTTCAAAAAATAGATTATCATTACTGGAGAAGGATAGCAGCGCCTTTATTCTTAATTTCTCTCGTATTTTTAGTCTTGGTTTTTATTCCGGGCATTGGAACTAAGATATATGGCGCCAGCCGCTGGATTCAACTGGGGCATCTTTCTTTCCAGCCTTCCGAAATGGCTAAAATTGCGACTATTATATATTTAGCCGCATGGTTGGAAAGCCGGGGAAAAAGAAGAATCGGGGATTTTTTTGAAGGACTAACTCCCTTTCTGGGAATTCTAGGAATTCTGGGATTTCTGATTTTAAAACAGCCTGACACGGGAACGCTGGGACTGATTGTTTTAGTATCAGGTATTATTTATTTTGTTTCCGGAGCGAAAATTTCTCATATACTGGCTTTGATTCTAGCGGCTATAGCCGGGTTGGGAGCGCTTATAAAACTGGCTCCTTACAGAATGAACAGATTTTTAGTTTTTTTAAATCCCGAATTGGATCCGCGCGGCATCGGCTATCAGATTAATCAAGCGCTTTTAGCCATCGGGTCAGGAGGAATTTTTGGAATTGGACTGGGACACAGCCGGCAGAAATTTAATTATCTGCCCGAGCCGGTAGGCGATTCAATTTTTGCTATAATCGGAGAAGAGCTGGGAATGATAGGCGCGGGAATACTAATATTATTATTTATTGTTCTGGCCTTTCGCGGATTCAGAATAGCTAAAAATTCTCCCGATGATTTTGGAAAATTGACGGCAACAGGAATTACTTCATGGATTGTTTTTCAGGCTTTTATTAATATCGCTGCTATTACATCTATTATACCGCTCACTGGCATTCCCTTGCCTTTTATAAGCTATGGCGGAACATCGCTAATTTTTTTACTGGCGGGAATGGGAATACTGCTTAATATATCTAAACAAGCCCATAATTAACCCACAACCCACAATTTATAACATAAAAAATAATTAAATCATAACCCCAGTTGCTAGTTACCTGCCTGCCGGCAGGCTGATTACTAGTTGCTGATTAAAATTATGCGTATAGTTTTAACTGGCGGCGGAACAGGGGGACACATTTTTCCCTTGGCAACCGTAGCCGCGAAATTAAAAGAAAAAAGAGGAAATAATATAGAATTTCTTTATTTAGGGCCTTCTCAAAAAATGGAAAAAGAAATTATGAAGCGGGAAAATATAAAAACCAAGCGCATAATTAGCGGTAAAATGCGCCGTTATTTTTCTCCGCTTAATTTTACCGATGCGCTTAAAATTCCTATTGGTTTCATTCAATCTCTTTGGGCGTTGCTTATATTTATGCCCGATGTCGTTTTTTCCAAGGGAGGTTATGCCGCGGTTCCCGTAGTTTTAGCAGCTTGGATATATCGCATTCCGGTCCTAAGCCACGAGTCTGACGCAATACCGGGAATAGCCAATAAAATTCTGGGAAAATTTTCCAATTGGATTGCCATATCATATCCTTCCGCCCAAGAATATTTTTTGAAATCAAAAGTTGTGATTACCGGCAATCCTGTCAGGGAAGAAATTACTCAAGGAAATTCTGAGGCCGCGCGAAAGCATTTTAATCTTCTTGAATCCAAACCGACCATATTAATAATGGGAGGAAGTCAAGGCGCTCGCTGCATTAACCGGGCTATGGTAAAAATTCTTCCCGAGCTATTGCGCCAAGCTCAACTAATTCATCAAACAGGTGAAAAAACTTTTGAGGAAACAAAGCGTTTGGCGGCTGAAGCGGGGATTAAAGCCGGGCGGCGGGGGTATCATCCGGTTTCATTTATGCAAATTGGGGAACTAAAAAATGCTTTATCTATTGCCGATTTAGTAATAAGCCGCGCCGGCGCTAACTCTATTGCTAATATAGCTGCAGTAGAAAAACCGTCCATTCTGATTCCTTTGCCGACAGCAGCCAATAATCATCAGCAAATGAACGCCTATGAAATAGCCAGAATCGGAGGCGCTCTGGTTTTAGAAGAGAGTAATCTGGGAAAAAATATGTTATTGGAAAAAATAGAAAAAATCTTAAAAGATGAAAATTTGCGAAAGGATATGTCGCAAAAAATCAGCGCTTTTTATCATCCCGAAGCGGCGGACAAAATAGCGGAAGGGTTGATTGAATTGGCGGGAAAGTAAAAATAAAATATTTTTTATTTTTTTAGCGTTCTGTTCCCTGCAATTTACTGTAATGTCATTCCCGCGAAAGCGGGAATCTAGATTCCCGACAAATTTTTTTGCCATTGCTTCAAAATTTTCCGGGATGATACATACTGAGAAATCAAATAATATTATTATCTCTGCACTTATGTTCAAATCTAAAGCCGAAAAAATTTATATCATAGGAATTGAAGGAGCGGGCACTTCCGCTTTAGCGCAGGTGTACGCCGGGTTAGGGCATAAAGTGCTAGGTTCGGATAATGGAGACCATTTTTACGGCGATGTTTTAAAGCGAAAAAAAATTAAAGTTTTTCCTTCTTACGCTAAAGAAAACCTGCCGAAAAATATGGACTGGGTGGTTTATTCCACTTCAATTAAGAATGACAACCCTGAAATTATTGAGGCCAAAGAAAAAAAGCTGAAATTGTATTCTTATCCTGAAGCTTTGGGCGAATTATTTAATCAAAAATTCGGAGTGGCGGTTTGCGGAACTCATGGCAAAACTACCACTACGGCTATGCTGGCCCAGATTTTAAAAGAATCCGAAGCTAATCCGACAGCTGTTGTGGGAAGCGAAGTTATCCAATGGAAAACTAACACTCTGGCAGGCGGCGGGAATTATTTTATAATTGAAGCGGATGAATACCAAAACAAGTTCCAGTATTATAATCCTTGGGCAGTCGTGTTAACTAGCGTTGACTGGGATCACCCCGATTTTTTTCCGAATTTTCAGGATTATAAAGACGCTTTTAGAAATTTTACGGCTAAAATTCCCCGCCATGGCTTTTTGGTTTTTTGCGGCGACGAGAGGAATGTTATTGAGGCGGCTAGCGGCGCTAAATGCGAAAAAATAAGCTACGGGTTCAGTGAAAATAGCGTTTATAAAATTAAAATCTGCGAACCAAGAATTGTAAATCGGAGCGCAAAACGGAAATTGCAGGCTTTTGAAATTTATCGCGGGAATAAATCTTTAGGGAAATTTGAAATCGGGCTTTTTGGGAAACACAATATTTTAAACGCGGTCGCGGCGGTCGCGGCGGCTTGCAAGCTAGGAGCCAATCTGGAAAAAATCAAAGCGGCCATAAAAAACTTCCAAGGGACAGCTCGCCGTTTTGAATATATCGGAAAAAGGGGCGGAGCGATTTTAATTGATGATTACGCTCACCACCCGAATGAAATAAAAGCAACGCTTAAAGCGGTTAAAGAGCTGTATCCGCGCAAGAATATCATAACCGTTTTCCAGCCCCATTCTTATTCGCGCACGGAAGCGCTATTTTCGGAATTCGCCCAAAGTTTCAGCGGAAGCAGTGAAACTATTATCCTAGACATTTACGGAAGCGTTAGGGAAAATTCCGGAATCGCGCATTCCAAAAAATTAGCGGATTTAGCGAATAGGTATGATCCGGGAAGGGTTAAATATATTTCTTCCATTGGGGAAGCGGTGAAATTTTTAGAAAGCAAAATAAACAACAATGACGTGGTAATTTCCATGGGCGCCGGAGATGTTTGGAGGGTGGCAAAAGAGTTGAAAGCAGCGAAAAAGTTGGCCAAATAGCGTTTCATTCCGTTTACAATATTCGCTCATAATATATATGTAGAGAGTGATTATGAAAGGCAAAAAATTTTGGAAGCAGCAGGTTAGAATTTTTATCGGTTAAAATATTCAAATTGGTTGGACGAAAGTTTTTATAGAGATAGGATATATCAAGATATAGTTAAAATGCTGAACTAATCTGTAAGATTTCACAGCGTTGTTTGCATTTTTTGTTAATTATTTTCATTTGTCATTCCAGAATTTTTTCTGTAACGCAGTGGAAGAAAAAATGTCTGGAATCCAGAGTCAGATTGCAAGAGTGTTTAAGTTGGCTGTTTATTTCATTACATCCGCGATTTCTCATCCCTGCCTCGTTGGCAGGCAGGCTGGATTCCGGATAAATTTCTCCGTTTCTCTCCTCCCGCTAAGCGGGACGGAATGGCATAAAAGAGAAAATGTAAATAACGCTAGGGTTTCTTACATCTAAACCTATGATTTAGCCGCGAACATCAATCCGCCTTTGGCGGAGTGATTTTAAAAAAAGCAGGGCGCAAAGCTCTGCTTTTGTGTTTGCTATGTCGCTGTTTGGCAAAGAAGCGTTTAAAGGTATAATAAAGTTGGAAGTTATTAATTGGTCGGTTCGTCTTTAGCGGAAAGAGTTATAAAGTTAAAAGCCAAAAAATGTTTTTCTCCAAACTTCTCAAAGATAAATTTTTTAAAAACAGTTTCATTTATATGTCCGGTTCCGTTATCGGCGGTTTTTTGGGTTACCTTTTTCACTTTATTATTTCCAGAAAACTTTCCGTGGGCCAGTATGGAGAACTGCAAAGTTTGGTTTCCGTTTCCGCCATATTAGGAGTTTTTCCTGCCGCTCTTTCTTATTTTGTCATTAAGTATTCTTCCGTATTTGCCAAATTCAAAGATTACCGCTCCAATAAGGAATTCATTAAATTATTGAATTCAAAAATTATTCGCCTAAATACTTTTCTGTTCCTGTTATTTTTACTATGCGTTCCCCTAATCGGCAAATTCCTTCATACGGAAAATTATTTCGGATTAATTATCATTGGGATAGCTGCTGTTTTTTCCACTGTGGCGACTGTCTATCGGGGAATGCTAACCGGCTGGGAGGAGTTTGGAAAGGTAAGCTTAATAGGCATTCTCGGAGCTTTGGTGAAGTTGGCAGCCGGCTTTTTAATAGTCCTCTTTTTTCCCACCGCTTCAGCCGTTGTTATCGCTTTTTTAATTATGGGAATAGCCGGTTGGATTTTAGCTAAAGCTTTCAGCAAAAAGAAATATTTTACGATCCGAAAAGAAAAAGCAGCGGAAAGCGATTGGCAGAGCAAATATTTTTCGCGGATGAATATCAGAAAGAGCGTCGTTCCCATTTTCATTTTTTCCTTAGCTTTGATTTTAATCAGCAATATTGATATAATTCTGGTCAAGAATTTAACCTCATCGGAGTTGACTGGTTATTACGGCGCCTTAAGCGTTTTGGGGAAAATTATTCTGTGGCTTAATCTGGCCGTTGTCGGCGTAATTCTGCCTAACGCTTGCGCTAACGGACAAGGAAGAAAAAGTGTCAGCCGAAAAATATTATTTAGCGCTTACGGATTGATTTTTCTTATCAGCTTTTCGGCAGCCGGGCTTTATTTCTTGTTTCCCACTTTCGTGATTAGCTTGCTGTTCGGCGCCAAATATGCCGTATTCCATAGCGATCTTTGGCTTTTCGCCGTTATGGCGCTGGCGCTTTCTCTTCTGACGCTGGAATCCAATTTTGCTTACGCCCGGCATGATTTTAAAATCTCTTACATTTTGTTAGGGGTAGCAATGTTGATGGCATTAAGCATTTGTTTTTTTCACGCCACTATTCGCGAAGTAGTCGTCGGCGTTACTATTTCTTTCGCAATCGGCTATCTGGCGGCGCTGGCTAAGAGTTGAAAGTTGAAAGTTGAAAGTTGAAAGTTATCAAGTTGAAAGTTGAAAGTTATCAAGTTGAAAGTTATCAAGTTGAAAGTTATCAAGTTGAAAGTTATCAAGTTGAAAGTTATCAAGTTGAAAGTTATCAAGTTGAAAGTTATCAAGTTGAAAGTTATCAAGTAAAAAGTGGAAAGTTATCAAGTTTATGAGGATTGAAAGATTTGAAGATATTATTGCCTGGCAGAAGTCAAAAGAATTGACCGTTGATATTTATAGAATACTGAAAGACAGCAGGGACTTCGGTTTTCGTGATCAAATTCAAAGAGCTTCCGTGTCAATAATGAATAATATAGCGGAAGGATTTGAGCGGCAGAGCAATAAGGAGTTTAGGCAATTTCTTTTTATTGCCAAGGGTTCTTGCGGAGAAGTTCGCTCAATGTTAGATCTTGCTTTAGAATTAGGGTACATATCAAAAGATGATTTTAAAATACTTCACGATTTATCATTAGAAATTTCCAAACTCTTATCCGGCTTTATTAAAACTTTATAGATTAGTAGAAAGTTTGTAAAGTTGAAAGTTGAAAGTTATCAAGTTGAAAGTTGAAAGTTTGTAAAGTTGAAAGTTGAAAGTTTGTAAAGTTAAAAGTTGAAAGTTTGTAAAGTTGAAAGTTGAAAGTTTGTAAAGTTAAAAGTTGAA
>JAGGSH010000037.1 GCA_021159185.1 bacterium | reverse complement strand
CTTTTACTGTTAAATTAATTTTCTTAATTTTTAAGGAATTATCAAAAAACTCTCCCTCAATTTTATCTTGCGCGAAAGAATAACCAGCACTAAACAAATGCGGTAAAATTAAAACAGAAACAAAAACAATAGAGAATTTTAGTTTCATAGCTTAAGAATACTTTAAGCAGTGATTTTTTACAAGAAAAAAATTCCAATCTTAAATCAAGACCGGAATCCAGATTGGTTCGTAAAGCTTTCTTTATGTCATTTCCGACTTTCTGTCTGCCGCCAGGCAGGGATCGGGAATCTTTCTCTCATTTTAAGCGTAGATTCCGGATATTTTTCTCCACTGCCGCTACAAAAAATTCCGGAATGACAATGTGTCCGGATTCCGGATATTTTCTCCGTTTCTCTCCTTCCGCTAAGCGGGACGGAATGGCATAAAGCAAAACTGCAAATAATAATTTCTTACAGTTTAGATTGTAATTTAGAACCCCCGCACTTGAATTTTTTTAGCCTTGTTGGAAGACGCTTTAGGAAGTCGGATAGTAAGGATGCCGTTTTTCAAAGAGGCTTCCGCTTTCTCGGAAACGACATCCACCGGCAAAACGACCGAGCGGGAAAAGCCGCCCCAGTAGCATTCTTGATAATAGTAATTTTCCTCGCTTACTTCTTCTTCGCTGGTTCGCTCGCCTTTAATGGTTACCATATCGTTATTAATGGAAACATCTAAATCTTCCGGCTTTACTCCGGCAATAGTGGATTTAATTACAACATCACTTTCGGTCTGATAAACATCAATAGTAAGCTGGCCCTCGTTGCTTTCCGCAAGATTTTCTTCCGTGGAAGCGCCTAACGCATTTTCGGCGGGCATTGCTATTTCCGTTTCCTCATCTTCCATTTCAATATTCATTGTTTTATTATTTCTTTCATCGCCTTCAATTTTTTTTGCTCCGGTTAATCTTTCAAAAAATGATCTTTTTTCTTTTGCCATATAATTAAATTATTAAATGATTAAATTTGTTAAAATAAATTTCATACCGTCTTTATTATAAAGTAAGTTTTTTTAATTCGCAAGTTTTTTGTTAATATTCATAGTGTTTAGCGCAATAACAGCTGTTATTGCGCCCAGAAAAGAAAAAATTAAAAAATCAGTGAACTCATTTTGCCATATAATCAAAGCATTATAAAAAAGGTGAATAGCGAATGCCATGATAATTGCTTTAATAAAAGTTATATGTTTTCCAGTTTTGCGGACAGCGACAAAATAACCGATTATTCCAGCTGTTAAGATGTGAATTAAAACCAGTCCAGCTATATTTTTTAGTTCAAAAGATGGATTTGGATTGGCGGGAAACTTTCCGTAAATTAGCGCTAATTCCACCAAAGAGAAACCCAATCCCACTAGCAAAGAATTAGCTATCAGTGATCGCTCATAAGAAAATTTTTCTATTCTGTTAGCAATTACCAGATATTTAAAAATCTCTTCCATTAAAACGGAAGCAATCAAAATAAAATTTAGAGGCGACGAGAAATCCATAGATAGCTCTTTTCCGGGACCGAGTAAAATAGGAGCCAGTGTTGAAATTAAAATTCCTAAAAATAAAGCGCCAGCCGCCGCGATTATTCCCCACAAAATTGATTCAACCCATCTCATTTTTTTAAACTTTCTAAATATTTTTCTATCTCCCGGATTTTCACTTTAGCCTTTTTTAAATTCTCCTTCTCCTGAAGGACTATTTCTTTAGGAGCTTTTTCTAAAAAGCTTTTATTTTTTAATTTTCTTTCTAATCCATTAGCGTATTTTTTCAAATTTTCCAGCTCTTTTTTGTTTTTAGCTTTTTCTTTTTCAATGTCAATAAGGCCGGTCAAAGGAACATAAATATTTATGCCGGCGACAAATTGATGGGCGGAATTTTTCGGCTTTTTTCCTGATTCCGCAATCTCCAATTTTTCAACATGTGTTCGCAAATTTTTTATGAGAATTTCGTTTTCTTTGATCGAAGTCGCAGTTTCTTTGTCGGTCTGTACGATTACTTTTATTTTTTTCCCGGCTGGGATTTTGTTTTTAGTTCGAATATTGCGGATGGCAATGATAATTTCTTTTATCAAATCAAAATTCTCTTTACCATCAATAATATTTTCGTATGTGTTTATTGTCGGCCACTTTTCAATCATTAATAATTCCTGCTTATTCCCTTGCCGACCCTCCCAAATACTTTCAGTTACAAATGGTATAAACGGGTGCCACATTCGCATTAAGTCATTTAATATCATTCTTAAAAACATGCCTTTATTTGTAGTCGTTTCAAATTTACTAATTTCTAAATACCAGTCAGCAAAATCATTCCATGTAAAATCCTTGAGTCTTTCGCCTGCTTGCGAAAACCTATGTTCTTTAATATCCTTTTCTGTGCTTTTTATTAACTCAATAAATTTATTTATAATCCATTTATCAGCCTTGGTATTTTCTGTAATTTTTCTTGAAATATCTTTTTTGTCAGGGAAAGCATGCTTAAAATAATGCTGATCAATATATCTGTTAATATTCCAAAGCTTATTGGTAAAGTTTCTGAAACTTTCAATTTTTTCTTCCGATATTTTCATGTCGTTTCCCGGAGTATTGCCAATAAGCATGGCTAGGCGGACTGAATCAGCGCCGAATTTTTTTATCATATCTAAGGGATCAATTCCATTGCCTTTTGATTTGGACATTTTTTTCCCATGTTCATCTAAAACCATTCCGTGCAAATAAACTTTTTCAAAAGGAATTTCATTCAGAGCGAATAGCGACATCATAACCATTCTGGAAACCCAAAGCGTTAGAATTTCATAGCCGGTTTCCAAAACTTGAGTAGGATGAAACTTTTTTAAATCTCCCGATTTTTTATTATCCTTAAAATTTTGGGGCCAGCCTAAAGTTGAAAAAGTCCACATTCCGGAAGAAAACCAGGTGTCTAACGTGTCAGGATCCTGAATCCAACCTTCGCCCGCTGGTTTCTCCAGGCCGACATAAATCTTTTCTACCGCTTTTAATTTTCCGCTTTTTGTTTTTAATTTATAATATGCCGGGATTCTATGCCCGAACCAAATCTGGCGGCTGACGCACCAATCGCGCAAATTTTCCATCCAATCTAAGTATCTTTTTTTAAACCTTTCGGGGACAAATTTAATTCGTTCTTTTTCAATCGCTTCAATAGCTTTTTCTTTCAAGGATTTATTGCCAAGCCTTTTCATTTTTTTATCAACCGACACAAACCATTGTTTGGAAGGCAGAGGTTCAATGGGAGTGTTGCAACGATAGCAGAGCGATAAATTATTTTCTATTTCTTCCTCTTTTTCCAGCAAGTCTTGTTTTTTCAATTCTTTAATCACCATACCGCGGGCTTTAGCAGCTGTTTTTCCGGAATAATTTTTAAAGCCTGCGCGGATTTTTCCGTCTTCGCCGATAACTTTTACGATATCCAAATTATTTTTTTCCGCCATTTGCCAATCAACCATAGAATGGGCGGGAGTAATTCCCAGCGCCCCGGTTCCTAGATCCATATCAACATTTTTGTCGGCGATAATTTTTAATTTTAGCTTCACTCCGCAAAAATCAACTTCAAAAGTCCGGCCGATATATTTTTTATATCTTTTGTCTTTGGGATTTACCGCTACGGCGGTGTCGCCCAGTTTGGTTTCCGGGCGGGTGGTGGAAATGGCGAAAGGAAAATCGCCGGAATATTTAAAAGTGTAAAATTCAGCTTTTTGTTTTTTGTATTCAATTTCGTCGTCAGCTAGTGTGGAATGGCATCGGGGACACCAATTGACAATTCTCTCGCCGCGATAAATTATTCCGGCTTCGTACATATCCACGAACATTTTACGGACGGCTTTTTCTCTTTGTTGGTCAAGCGTAAAGGCTTCTCTAGACCAATCTAAAGAGGCGCCGGTTTTTTTAATCTGGCGCAAAATAGTTTTCTGTGTTTTTTCTAAGAATTTTTGAACTTCCTCCAAAAATTTTTCCCGTCCCAAGTCGTGGCGAGTCAATCCTTTTTCTCTTAATAATTTTTTTTCAACCACATTTTGGGTAGCGATGGCGGCGTGGTCGGTGCCGGGAATCCAAAGCGTTCTAAATCCTTTCATTCTATGATAGCGAATCAATAAATCTTCAATAGCCAGCATGGAAACATGTCCAAGATGCAGTTTGTCGGTAATATTGGGCGGCGGCAAAACGATAGTGTAAGTTTTCGCGTCTTCGGGCAATTCTAAATTATCAGGATTAAAATATCCCGACTTTTCCCATTTCTTGTAGATTTTATCTTCTATTTCTTGAGGATTGTAGATTTTAGGCAAATCTTTCATAACTTAGAAACATATTGAATTACAAAACATTCTTTTGCCATTCCCATTCTCCCCTTATGCCATTCCCATCCGCTCCTTATGTCATTCCCGCGTAGGCGGCCTGCCTGCCGACGAGGCAGGGAATCCAGAATATAAAGAAAGTCGGGAATAATATAGCGCACTAACGATATCTTACCAATTGCGGGAGGGTTTTTCAAATTATGCCAGTTCTAAATTAGCGTCAGCTTGGAGAGTTTGCCAATTTCGCAAAGCTTTTTTTCTCCGCGCCGCGGGCATTTCTCTCCAGCGGAAGTATCCGGCGGCGGCAACCATGGCGGCGTTGTCCGTGGAGTAGCTTATGGCCGGCAGTATGTAGCGCGCGGAGGGAAGATTTTTTTCTATGAATTCGCTGAGCTGCTTTCTTAATTCTTGGTTGGCGCTGACTCCGCCTGCCAGCATAATTGTTTTGGGATTGTATTTTTCAGCGGCTTTAATGGTTTTAGAAATCAAAACATCAATGGCGGCTTGCTGAAATTCAGCGGCTATGCCGGTAACTAGCAACTCGTAATCAGTAACTGGTAACTTTTTTAATTTTTTCACTTTGTATAAAACTGCGGTTTTGAGTCCGGAGAAGGAGAAATTAAAGTCTTTACTATTTATCATCGGCCTTGGCAGTTTAGTATCATGTATTTTGTATAAAGTATTATGTATAGTTTTATTTTTTGAATTCTTTGATTTCCATTTCGCGGCATAAGCCGCTATGGCTGGTCCTCCGGGATATCCTAAACCTAGGATTCGCGCTGTTTTATCAAAAGCTTCTCCGACTGCGTCATCCAGAGTTTGCCCGATTATTTTATAATCCAAATGCTTTTTCATTAAAACCAATTGCGTGTGTCCGCCGGAAACGACCAAACATAAGATAGGGAATTTTGAATTTTGAATTTTGAATTTTGGATCTACGCGAATAAAATTCGCGTAGATGTGTCCCTCAATATGATGGATTCCGATAAGCGGTTTTTTCCAAACATAGGAAAGAGTTTTAGCCGCGTTGGCTCCGATTAAAAGAGCGGGAATAAGTCCCGGCCCTTGGGTGGTGGCGATTAAATCTATATTTGACGGTTTTACTCCGGCTTTTTTGAAGGCGGTTTTCAAAACCGGAATAATATTTTTCAAATGTTCACGCGCGGCCAAGTTAGGGACAACGCCGCCCCATCTGGCGTGAAGCTTTACTTGAGATGAAATAATATTAGAAAGCGTTTTTAATTTGTCTCTTTCAGCTTCAATTAGAGAAATGGCTGTTTCATCGCAGGATGTTTCAATGCCAAGAATAATCATAAAATTTACACAGTAGCCCCAAGGGGAATCCCTGCTTGCCGGCAGGCAGGGAACACCTATGTTTCCAGAATACTACTGAGACAAAATATAATTTGCAGTTTGTAGCCCCAAGGGGAATCGAACCCCTGTTTCCAGGATGAAAACCTGATGTCCTAACCACTAGACGATGGGGCCATTTGCCAATATAAAAATAAAGGCTTTTGGCCAACAAAATAACCATAGCACAAATCAGAAAATAATCAAGCACTGAAAGCATTTATTGTAAAATACAAAATTCTAATATAGAATAACTATTATGGAATTAACCGGACAGCAAATTTTTGAGTTTTTATCCCATCACGGCTATTGGATTATTTTACCGTTGATGCTTATTGAAGGTCCCGTGACAACTCTTATGGCGGCTATGCTGGCGTCGCTGGGCGCTCTTAATGTTTGGGCAGTCTTGGTTCTGTCAATAATAGGGGATATCGCCGGCGATGTCGGGTTATATGGAATAGGGAGAAAATGGGGATTGTCTTTTTCTCGGAGAATAGGAAAATATATTGGCATTACGGAGAAACGAGTTTTAAAAATGGAAAAATATTTTGACGGGCACGGAGGCAAAACGATTTTTTTGGCGAAGTCCACTACCGGGTTATGTTTGGTGACTTTTGTGGCGGCCGGAATTGCCGGAATGAAATTTAAGAAATTTTTATTCTATTCTTTTTTGGGTGGAATTATCTGGAGCGGATTTTTAGTGGCGATGGGATATTTTTACGGTTATTTCTGGAGAGAAATCAGGCAATATATTGAATGGGCGGGCTGGATTGCCATCGGATTGGCTGTTGCCAGTTTTATAATCGTAAATTTATACAAAAGCCAAAGAGGTAAGAGGATTTTTAAAAACAATAATTTTTTCTTGACAAATAAGAAGAAATAATGTAGTATTATCTGTTGATCTTTAACAAAAGAATATAACAGAAAAAGGAGGATGGCATGAATATAATAAAAGCTATGCGTTTAGTAGGCGGATTTCCAGTTGTTCAAGGTTTCTGGAGAAGTGTGAGTATGATAATCGGATTCTTGGGAATTATAGGTTTTTTCGCTGCTACGCTTATGGGCTTTGTAAGCGATTGGAAAATTATTTTACCCATAATAATTATCTTTTCCGCGATGTTTGTTTCTCCTATTTATCTGCCAAAAAGAAAGCAATAAAGCAAAAACACAAAACCTGAAATTAAAGGAGGCGCTGAAATGGCTAAGAGAATTGCTAGAATATTATTGTTTGCTGACTCTCATTTTTCGGTGGATAGTAAAATTGAGGAGGAAAAATGGTTTCCGCCGATATGCTCTCTGCTGTCGCGTTTTTCTGATAAGATGGTGGGAAAGTTTTTAAAGCATTGGGATGAAGTCACTCAAAAAAGGTTCATTAAAATAGTAAGGAATGCTTATAATCATGGTCCATACAACTACATGCTTGGTTTGGGAGATTATACTCCCGGCGCTAATGAAAGCGGAATGTTGACTCCTAAAACCATTAAGCAATATCGTGAGTTTGAAAATATTCTAAATAGATTTCCAGACATTCCGCGATTGTTAATTTGGGGCGATCACGATGTGGGTTATCGTTTTGATGTCAGCGGAAAAACCGGTGTTAAAATCGGAACCGAGCAGGGTGGGGTTTCAGTCGCAAGTGTAGAAGCAGCTGAAAAACTGATTGGGCCTCCTTTCGGAGAAATGGACATCGGTCCGGCAAAATTCATTTACTTTTCCACTAATTTAGTGCGGAATGTGGATGAAGGTAGTAATCCTTTTTTAAAAGACCTTAAAGCGAAGCAAGAATCTTATGTTGCTAATGCACTGTGGAAATCTCAGTCTAGACTTAACTTTTTACTTCTTCATGACCCGACAGCTATTTTGCCGAGGACTGCTATACGAAAGATCATTGACTCTCACCATAGAAAAATAACCGCGATAGTCCATGGGCACTTGCACGCGGAATTTTCTGCGAAACTCACTAGAGCGTTTTACAAACCTTTTAGGCAGTTTTGTAAAATGTATAAACTAATTCTAGTTCCGGCTCCTTGGGGGATGTTCGGCATCGGAGGAGGATTTTTAATTCTAAATCTATTTGATGATGGAAGTTATCAGATAAAAAAACACAAAACCTAGAATCAAAAGGAGGTGAGAAAATGAGTTGGGGCACAGATTATATGGGGTCCAAGATAGAGTGCGATTATGATTGGTATGAAAGAAAAGAAAAAGAGAGGCAGAGAATGGTTCAAAGGCGCAAAGACGCGCTAGCGGAGCTTTTTCCAGAACTTAGCGTGGAAGATCTGGAGAAGATAGATTATAGCCGCGGCGTAGAGAGTGTGAGAAAAAAGGCCACCAGAATCGTGGCGGCCAAAAAAAGAAAACGAAAATGTTAACTCAAAAGAGCTGGCGGTTATTGCAACTACCAGCTCTTGTTTTATTTTCCAAAGAATAATGTTTTTTTAGAGAAAATATTATCTTTTTGAGTTTTACAAAATTATACCAAGCCTTATTAACACTTGGCGGTTTTTTCTTGCCCAAAACCTGAAAAAAGGCTAAGATTTTTAGTATGCGTGAGAGAGTTAAAAAAATATTGCGTAAAACGAAAAGCGTTTTGTTTACTGATCCGCAACTGCTTTACAAAAAGGAACAGCATTTGTTAAACAAACCGTTTTATTTTGAAGGCGCTAACGGCAAGGCGGTTCTTTTAATTCACGGTTGGACCTCCGTGCCTTACGAAGTGAGGCGGCTGGGGAAATATCTTAACGAAAATGGTTGGACGGTTTACGGACCTATGTTGAAAGGGCACGGGACCGTCCCCAAAAATTTGGAAAACATAAAATGGAGCGAATGGGTGGAAGATATTAACCGAGCTTATAAAAAACTTAGAAAAAATCATAATCAAGTTTTCGTAGGCGGAACGTCCATTGGCGCTAACATAGCTATATTATTGGCTAAAAAGCATCCGGAAATTTCCGGCTTGGTTCTAATGGCAACTCCTTACCAGATGAAATTGGAAAAGCTGAAATTGGAAAAAATAACCGCGCTTTTCTTGAAAATTATGAGAATTTTTAAGAAATATAATAAGAAATTTTATCCTCCCACTTTCGGTTCCAGAACCACCATCACTCGCCTTATTTCCTACCGCACTTATCCCATTGACAGCGTTTTTGAAGTCGCCGAGCTGGTGAAAAAATCAAGAAAAAACCTTTCCAAAATAACTCAGCCCTGTTTTTTATTGCAATCTTCCAGCGACTGCATAGTGGCTAAAGACAGTATGGAGAAAATTTACGCTCAAATCGGGTCAAAAATTAAAAAGAAAAAATATATTAAAAGGGCTTACCATACTTTCATATCCGACATTAAAAACAAAGATGTTTTAAAGGAGATAGCCGACTTTATAGAAAGTAGTTGAATCCAATTTTCATAGGAGGCAAATTAAAGTTTCAAATAAATGATAACAGTTTAGAAAATTCCAAATCCAAAATTTCAAATACTAAATAAATTCAAAATTACAATTTCCAAAATCCAAAATGTTTTGAATTTAGGTATTTGAATTTGAGATTTATTTGGAATTTGTATGTTTGAATTTTATATTTTTGTAAATATGCGAATTGCCATTTTCACCAATAATTATCTGCCTAATCCATACGGGGTGGCGGGATCCATAGAAAGTTTTCGCCGGCAGTTTGAAAAAAGAGGCCATCAAGTTTACATTTTTGCCCCTTTTTCAAAAGGATATACCGACAAAAATTCCAGAGTGTTTCGCTATCCTTCTATGGATTTAAAGTATAAAATCAGTTTTCCCTTGCCGATTGCTCATTCCAAAAAAATCAGCCAAGTATTAAAGAATCTTGATCTGGATATTATCCATTCCCAGCATCCCAATCTTTTGGGAAGGGCGGCGCTGAAATGGGCGCGGCGGAAAAACATTCCGCTGGTTTTCACTTGGCACACGCTTTATGATAGATACACGAATTTTGTTCCGTTTATTCCCGACAAATTGGCCGCGCGCTGGATAATCAGAAAAGCCGTCCGCTATGCCAATAAAGCCGGCCAAGTAGTCGCGCCCACGAAATCCGTTAAAAAAATAATCCAAAATTGGGGTGTGGAAAACAAAAACATTGCGGTTATTCCGACAGGTGTTGATGAGGATGTTTATCAAAATCCGGACGGGGATAAAATCAGAAAAAAATATGGGATAAGAAGCGATGAAATATTATTGCTTTTAGTCTCGCGGCTGACGGAAGAAAAAAACGCGGAGTTTTTATTTGAATCGGTTATTAAGATATTAAAATCAAACAATCGGGTAAAATTTTTAGTGGCGGGAGAAGGCTATCTGTTAAAAAAGCTCAAAGCTTTCGCCCAAGGCGAACCAGCCTCGGGCTGGCAAAGTTCTCTAAAGGACAAGCTTATGGGGCAGGCGAAGCTTTCATTCAAGGCGGACCAGCCTCAGGCTGACAAAACTCGGATTATTTTTGCCGGGCTGGTTGGAAAAAAAGAAATTAAAAATTATTACGCCGCCGCCGATATTTTCGTTTACGCTTCATTGTCGGAAACGCAGGGAATGGTAATCAGCGAGGCAATGTATAGCGGATTGCCGATTGTGGCGGTGAGGGCGCCCGGCGCCAAGGATTTAGTGGAAGAAGGTATTAATGGCTTTTTGGTTGAAAATGATAAAAACGAATTCGCGGAAGCGGTGAATAAATTAGCGGCGGATAAAGATTTAAGAAAAAAATTCGCCGGAAATTCCAAAAGAATCGCCCGGGCAAAATATACGGACGCGGTCTGCGCCGATAAAATGCTGGAGGTTTATAAATCATTGGCAAGATATAGAAATTAAAGACATTGTTATCACCTGCCAGTTTAGCAGGCAAATTTTACGGCAAAGTAAGCATAAGCGGCGCTATTGGAATTATTTTTATGGGATATTTTATCAAAAGCACTTCTTCTTACGATCGTATAAAGATGTTCCTTATGGTTGTTTTTCTTTATTTCTTAATGGTTTTATTTTTAGTGATTTTATTTTTTATTTTGAATGTAAATAAAAATTATAAATAGAAAGTGAATTAAGGAACTTCTTTACACGATCGTGCGGACATGTTCCTTGATTGCGGATAATGTGTTAAGCTGGGAACAGTTAATTTTTTTAATTTCTTGAAAATACTAATGAATATTGGCGTTGTGCAAAAAAAGATTTTAGTACTTCTTTTAACAGGGCTGGCGCTGGGGCTTTCCAGATCTCCGCGGCAAAGTTCTTATATTATCCGCGCGGCGAAAAGGGATTGGAAAAATATTAACAAGAAACAATTTAAAAGATCAATAACATTATTGCGCGATCACGGCGCGGTTAAAATGAGAAAAAATAATGATGGAACAATGCGCGTTCTCTTGACGAAAAAAGGGAAAAGAATAGCGGAGCGGCACAGCCTTGATTTTCTTAAAATTAAAAAACCGCGCCGGTGGGACGAAAAGTGGCGAATGGTAATTTTTGACGTGCCGGAAAAAAATCGCGCCGCGCGCGACATATTCCGCTTTTATATTAAACGGCTGGGATTTTACGAATTGCAGCATTCGGTGTGGGTATATCCCTATAAATGCGCGCGGGAAATTCAGCATTTGGTTGATTTTTTCGGTATGGCGCGATATATTCATCTAGTGGAAGCGGCAATGATTAGCAATGACAGATTTCTTAGAAGAAGGTTTAAACTATGATCTTCGCGCTGTTTGAAGAGAAAATTATGGAAGATGGCCGTAGAAACAAGAACAGCAAAAGGAACATCTTCACACGGTCGTATAAAGAAGTCCCTCTTGTAATTTTACGGCGCGATACATTATCCAAAGCCTAATTTTACTCTTAATTGACGCGATATTGCGTATCCGCAAATTGTAAATAAAATTTAGGGCTTTATCATTTTTTAAGTTTATTGTTTTTTATTTTTTGTCGTGGCTTTAAGGCGAAGATTTTATCAGCAAGATACTTTAAAAGTAACTCAAAATTTATTGGGCTGTTTTTTAGTCAGGCAGATTGGAAAGAAAATAATAAAAGGAATGATAGTTGAAACGGAAGCCTATATCGGCGAAGATGATTTGGCCTGCCACGCTTCCAGAGGCCGAACGCCCCGAACGGAAATTATGTACGGGGAAGCCGGCCGGGCTTACGTGTATATGGTTTACGGAATGCACCATTGTTTGAATGTTGTGACGGAGAAGAAAAATTTTCCGGCGGCGGCGCTTATCAGGGGAATCGCAGTTGAGGGAGGGAATATGATATTGGATGGGCCGGGAAAGCTGTGCCGGTTTCTTAAAATTGATCGGAAATTTAACGGCTGGGATTTAACCGAGGGGAAAAAGCTTTGGATTGAAAAAGGGATTAAAATCAAAAAACCGCGAATTAAAAAATCCAAACGCGTCGGAATAGATTACGCTGGAAAATGCAAGCATTATTTGTGGAGGTTCTGTTTGGGATAAAAAAGCCCTTATTTAGTAATTACCAAACAAGGGCGGTTAGGTTTCATAACAAACCGAAGTTATAAAATGGCCTCACAGCTTGTGCTTAGAGGGATGAGAAAGTCTGTTATTATGGAAAGAGGCTCTTTGATTTCTTCCATAGGTGCTGAAAGGGGCAAGAAATCTACCCTCTTTTTTCCACCAAATTCTGGAATTTCAGTGAGTGTTTCTGGAAGAATTATAACTTTTTCTCCCGCCCACTTCCATAGATCATAGTGTTTTCTGACTGCTTTTTTGTTGGAAATTATGGCAAATTGTGGCATATTGCTCTCCCTTTTTTGTTAAAAAGAAAAAATCAAAAAAAACAATACCCTATAATGGATTCGCGTAAATTATTGTGTGTCTCCACCCCCTTCTCAGATGTAAATGTCTAGTTCCCGTTTCCCAATCAAGTTGAGGACAAGCTTCACGGGAATGATAAATGAAATATTTGAAATAACTGCTTAAATTATTAAACAAAAATTCCGGCTTTGTCAAGTTTTTTTTGGCTCTATACTAAAAAACTGTGGTGGATAAATAAAGAAGTAGTAGAATTAAAGCTGTAATTAACCAATTCACACCACTTCTATGAGAAAGGATATCAAAAAACTATTAGGATTACAATATTTATTTTTTTATTTTTTTGTCAATTACATTTAGAAATGTCATATCTTTTGCCATTCTCTGGTTGCGCCAGGTAGGCCTGTCTGCCTTTGGCGGGAAGTCGGGAATAATACAAAAATTATATACCACTAGATTGCGACCGCACCGTAGTGGTATATAAATTTTTAGTAGCATATAAAACTTTGAGAGCTAAATCAGAATTAAACTGAAGTCAAGTTGGAGACTTAAAAATAATTTTTTTAAAAAACAAAACACAAAAATTATATACCACTAGATTGCGATCGCACCGTAGTGGTATATAAATTTTTTAGTCATATTTCTTGTTTGGCGGGAAAAAGTTGGCGGAAAAAAAGCTAACAAAAAAAAGCTGGCGGAAAAAACCGGCAAAAGAAGTTGGCGGAAAAGAAAAAGCCGGCGGAAAGAAAAAACTTACTCCAAATGTATTTTTTCTTCAAATTTAGCGAGAGCGGTCCGTAGAAGGGGATAGCGGGCAAGGCGGGGATCCGAAGCCAATAATTTTCGGGTTTCTTCTTTGGAAATTTGAATAAGTTTCGCGTTGGCGATGTTTTCCATAGCGATGTCGGGAAGGCCCGATTGGCGCGTTCCCAGAAAATCTCCCGGGCCGCGAATGGCTAAATCTTTTTCCGCCACTTTGAATCCGTCGCTGTTTTTTTCCAGGATTTTCAGGCGCTGGCAGGATTTTTCGGCGAACAAAAAGCAATAAGATTGGAATTTTCCCCGTCCCACCCGTCCGCGGAATTGGTGCAATTGGGAAAGCCCGAAGCGATCGGCGTCTTCAATAAGCATTACGGTAGCGTTAGGGATATCAATGCCCACTTCCACCACGGAAGTGGAAACCAAAATGTCGCATTTTTTATTTTGGAAATCCCGCATTATTTTTTCTTTCTCTTTGGGTTTTATCCTCCCGTGCAAAAGCCCGACTTTAAATTCCGGGAAAATTATTTCTGACAATCTTTTATGTTCGCTTACCGCCGCTTTTACTTCAGCCATTGCTCCGGATTCTTCAATTAATGGCAAAATCACGAAAGCTTGGCGGCCCTTTTTAATTTCCGCCCGGACAAATTCATAAATTTTAGTCCTGTCCCGAGAGGGAACGGTTTTGGTTATTATTTTTTTGCGGTTCTTGGGCATTTCATCCAGAAAGGAAATATCTAAGTTTCCAAAAAAAGCCATTGTCAAAGTGCGGGGAATGGGAGTGGCGGTCATAGTGAGAAAATGCGGCGCTTTATTTTTTATGCCGTCATTTATTTCAGAAGTTTTTTGTTGGAGATAAGCGCGTTGCGCGACGCCGAAACGGTGCTGTTCGTCCACAATAATTAAAGCCAGATTTTTAAAGCGGACATCCTTTTGGATGACGGCGTGGGTGCCGATAAGGATATCAAATTTGCCCGTTTGTAGATTATCTAATAGTTCTTCTCTTTTTATAGTTTTATAGTTTGTATGCGAGTTAAAATTTTCAATTTTCAATTTTCTAATTTTCAATGAATTTTCAATTTCTGAATTTTTCAATGAAGAGAATTTAGCTGGTTTAGCAGTTTTAATTTTTGAATTAGGGTCGTGATTCTTGTTTGTTATTTTGTAAGAACTGGTTAGTAGAGCTATCTTAAAATTATAATTAGCAAACAGTTTGCAAAATTCTTCAAAGTGCTGGCGGGCGAGAATTTCGGTGGGCGCCATTATGACGGTCTGATATTTGTTTTCCGCAGTTTGCAAGGTGGCCAGCGCGGCCACGATAGTTTTGCCCGAGCCGACATCGCCGTTAAGCAGGCGATTCATCGGGCGGGGCTTTCCCATATCTTGAAGAATTTGCCAGCTGGATTTTTTCTGGGCGCCGGTAAGTTGAAAGGGCAGGGAAGACACAAAATTTTTAATCAGCTTTTCATCGAATTTTATTTTTATTGAACTTTCATTTTTCCAAGAAGATTTTATCTGCAGATATTTAAGCTGGATCAAAAGCATTTCTTCAAAAGCGAATCTTTTGCGGGCGATTAGATATTCGTTTTTAGTTTTAGGGAAATGGATAAATTTCAGAGCTTTTTCCAAAGGGGGAATATTGAGCTTTTTGGTAATTGCGGCGGGGACAGGGTCGGCGATTTGAAATCCGCTTTTGAAAACCATTTGAATTTGCCAGCGCAGCCAGCGGGAAGTCAGCCCTTCCGTTTCCGGATAAACAGGAACTAGCCGCCCCGTGTGAGTAGGTTCGCGCGCGGCCATTTCCCAAGCGGGGTTGGAAAAAAACAACCCATTGGCATCGGAAGAAACTTTTCCGCTAAGGCGGATTTGTTTGCCGGCAGTTAGCGAATCTCTGAGATAAGGCTGGTTAAACCAGACGGCGCGGATTGTTCCCGAGCCGTCCCGGATTAATATCTCGGTGACTGCCATTCTTTTTTTCCATGTCCGACTGGTGTTGGCGCTGATTATTTTTCCCGCAATAGTAGTCGCTTGCCCTTGATAAATTTTAGAAATATTTTCAATTTGGGAATAATCATCGTAGCGAAAAGGAAAGTGAAAAATTAAATCACTGATTTTTTCTATTCCCAATTTACGCAATTTGCCAGCTTGCTTAATTCCCGTTTTAGGAAGTTGTTCTATTTTAGTTTCTAAATTAATCATAGCGCCAGTATACATTATCTTGTATTTTACATAAAGTTAGATATAATAATATGAATGTTAATTTCGCAAAATATATAATTTTTTAATTCTATTAAAATTATGGCAAAGAAAAAGTATGGTTATTTTAACGGCAAAATTATCGCTTTAGACAAAATTAAAATAAGCCCTTATGATCTGGGTATTCTTCGCGGCTACGGCGTTTTTGACGTAATGCGGACGCGAAACGGAAAGCCGTTTCTTTTGGGGGATCATTGGGAAAGATTGCGAAATTCCGCCAAAGAATTGAATTTAAAGGTTCCGGCAAGTAAAAGAAATTTTCAGGAAATTATAACAAAACTTCTGAAACACAACGGATTTAGAGAATCCGTAATAAGAATGGTTTTAACGGGCGGGATGAGCAAAAATGGTTTTAATTTTGAGGGCAGGGAAACTTTCTATATTTTGATAGAAAAATTCCAACCGCTTCCGCGGGAATGTTTTACGAAAGGAATAAGTGTAATTACGCTTGAATATCTGCGCGATATACCCGAAGCGAAAATTACCAATTATATTGCGGCTATAAAGAACCAAAGAGAAAAAAACAAAAGAAGAGCTTTGGAAATAATTTATACCAGTAAAGGGAAAGCGCTGGAAGCGTCCACTAGCAATTTTTTCATCATTAAAAACGGCAAGCTGATTACTCCCCAAAAAAATATTTTATTCGGAATTACCAGGAAGTTGGTTATAAAATTGGCTAAAGAGAATGGTTTTAACGTGCGGGAGAAGGAAATAAAAACCGATGAATTATTTTCAGCCGATGAAATGTTTCTAACCGCCAGCAATAAAGACATCGTACCAGTAGTAAAAGTAGATGGAAAGAAAATCGGTTGCGGCAAAGCGGGGCGGATTACAAGAAAATTGATGAAAATTTTTCAAGAATTCGCGGAAAATTATTAGTGTCCCCGGGGGGATTTGAACCTCCGGCCTCTGGCTCCGCAAGCCAACGCTCTATCCAGCTGAGCTACGGGGACATATTCTACGGTCAAATATGAAGCAATCTTTCCAGTGTGTCAATGATTGTGAAACTCTGCTTTTTTTCCGGAATAGATTTGAGGAGAGCTTTTCTGATTTTAGACGGGTTTTCTTGATGAATGGGAATATGGACATAAGGGGCGAGGCTTCCCTTGGTATGCAAACTTAAAATTCTAGTGTGGGGAGGTTCGTAAAATATCCAGAAGGATTTTATTTGGTCAAATTCATAAATTTCATTTCCGGCGAAAACTCCGTCGCGGGAAATTGTAAAATCCAAAACCCGCGGTTTTTTTTGGAGATGAATATATCCCACAATCCCGATTAAAATAAAAGTGATGGCCATAATGGGACTGTCAGTTATGAGCGCGTAAACTATGATAGCTATAAAAATTGAAGCGGCGATTAAATACCATCTCCGATCTCTTGAATAAGTTTCGTATTCGGGCCCTTGCCAATGCGCCAAGACATCTTCTGAATATTCATCAATCATAAAATCTTCCGGTTGTTCCAGTTGTTTATTGTTTTTTAAGTCCATATTCATATAATTTTTTTTAAGTTAAAGCTTTAATAAATTTATTTTAACATATTTACAATTATCTTTCTAGCTGATATGCTTTTGGCGGAAGCGTGGCAGAGCGGCTTTCCGCCCAAGGCGGATAGAAATACGCCGGTCTTGTTATCTGTTTGTCCAAGAGCGGAGCGATTGGAAACAAACAGGAATCAGTCTTTGGCTGAAAAATCAAATACTAAAAAAATAAATAAAGTATGGAGGGATGACAGAGTGGTTGAATGTACCGGTCTTGAAAACCGGCAGGTCTTATAGGCCTCGTGAGTTCAAATCTCACTCCCTCCGCCAAATAAAAAATACCTATTTTCAGCCCGAGGCTGTTTTCTTCCAAAGGCGGACACAAGCGCCTTTGGAGGAAAATAGGTATTTTTTAAATTCAAGAATAATTTTATTTTCTATAAACTGCTGTTTTTTTCTTTTTCTTTTTCCGCGTTTTCTTTTTCTTGCTTGACCGCTTTTTCTTCTTTCTTTATAGCTTTTCTGGCTTCCACTCTTTTGATATAGAGATGCATTAGGGAAAAAACAATCATACTGGCGAAAATAATCCCGATAGCGTTAACCATGAAAAGAACAAAAGAATTACTTATGAGATTCCAATCAAATTTAGCGATGCCTATGCCGGTTGCCGCCAGTGGAGGAATGAGCGTGACGGAAATGGCAATGCCGGGCAAAGTCTCGCTAAGCTGGGGTTTTATCAGCGCGAAAGAAGCGGCTAACCCCGCAATGATAGCAATCATTACATAAATTAACGACGGTTCAACTAGCGATGTTTCATACCCTTGGGCGAAAAACAAAGCGATTAACGCGGCGGCGGCTATTCCAAAAACCATTGATTTCAACAGGGTATAAAAGGAACGGGAAATCAATTTAAAGTCGGCCATTACTATTCCTAAGGACAAGCTTAAAATAGGATAAAGAATGGGAGCGATAAGCATACTTCCGATAATAACGGCTGTGTTATTGATTAAAATTCCAAAGGTTGCCATTAAAACTGACAAGATTACCATCAAGAAAAAATCTTGCCGGGGCGTGCTTTCGGTGATTAAATTCTCAATGGCGTTGGATTTATCTTTTTCGCTTAAGTTATTAAACAATACTAAGGCCATATTTTTTTAATTTTATTTTTTATTAAGTTCATTATAAATGATTTAAAAATTTAAGGCAATGATTGATATTTACCTGATTTTCTGATAAGCTGGTTTTACACGGAGAGATGGCCTCCGCCCAAGGCGGACCCGCCTCGGGGGGGTGCACAATCGAGGGAAGGCATTGTTTACATCTAGAGGAATTCCATGGCGACTTATTTATTATGAAGCCTTTATGGAGAAAAAGGATGCCTTGCGCGAAGAGGAATTTTTAAAAACAGGTAAGGGCAGAGAAAGGAGAAAATTTTTATTATCAAATTTTTTAGAAAAAATTAAATAACACGGAGAGATGGCTGAGCGGCTGAAAGCAGCACCCTGCTAAGGTGTTGAGCTCGCAAGGGCTCCCAGGGTTCGAATCCCTGTCTCTCCGCCAAGTTTTAGATCGCCGCGCCGATATTGCGGGACGGATTAAATCCCTGTTTGCCGGCAAACCGTCCAATGTTTCGCCCCGTTTATCACTTGTAGCGCGGGCTTTTTAATTTTTCTCAAATTTTTCAAGCAGATTCGCAAGCGCGCGCGGATTTTTAAAAAAGAAAACAAAGGAGTTGCGCTTGACCTGCCGCACCTATTCGCGCGGGCGACAGAAAGGAACTCCCTGAAAACATTATAACCTATTTTGGGATATTCTACAATAGGATATATGCTAAAAATATATGAGTAAGTCAATTTATTCGTCAAAATATAAGCTTGTTTTGCAAAATCTATATGAAGCCCGTCAAGAATCTGGCTTGACACAGATTGATGTTGCAAAAAAATTGAATAAGCCACAATCATTTGTATCAAAAGTTGAACGTGGTGAACGTCGGTTAGATATTGTTGAGTTAGAAATGTTTGCAAAATTGTATAAAAAGAAATTGGATTGGTTCTTAAATAAAAAATAACTATGACGAAATTACAAGAATTTACAAATTTTTTAAAAACAGTTCCACTTGCAGAGTATCGCAGGCGGTATAGTCATATCAAAATTGTAGAAATGGACTTGCCAAAAGATATTCAAGCAATTGAATTACTTTATACTGTTTATTGGGATGAGAAAAAATTTCTTACATTTGATGAGTTTTACGAGAGGTATTTAAAAGAAAAGGGATTAGCAGCAGAGCAGTTTCGTATAAAAACAACAATGTGCAAAGATTGTTTCTCGCGTGGCTTAAAAGCAAGAATTTGCAGAACATGGACAGGATTAATAACCCAAATACATGCTGGATATGCAGCTGAATCAGTTTTTGGCGAGGGATCTGTATTTATGTCAGCCGAACTGGATCATCAAGGGGCTGATATTCGCGTAGAATACAGAGGACACTTCCTTAATTATCAAGTAAAGAAAACCAGCTTTGCCGGAGTAAAAAGTAACAGGCCATTGCCACGCAAAGGATCGTTAGAAGGAGAGGCGATTGATATTTTTTACGAGGTACCTACTTGTTTGTCTGATCCGAAAAAGAAAGACGGGGAATATCGCAGACCTTATTTAAGATTTTTGGAGGATACAAGGACAGAAGCATTTGATAATGGATTTGTTGTATTTACACAAGAAGCATTTTTGCCAAAGAAACAGGAAATAGATCAAAAATTAAAATAATGTTTTCATTACTTTTGTTTCTTTAAGCCATTTTTTAGCTATGCGCACATAATCCGGATTTATTTCGAATCCAATATAATTTTGTTCAAGTTCTTTTGCGGCTACACATTCAGAGCCACTTCCCAAAAATGGCACGAGAATAACCCCTTCTTTGCCGGGTCGTGCTGATTTAATCAATTTTCGTGTTAATTCCAGCGGTTTTTGTGTTGGGTGTTTTATAATTTCATGGTCACGATGATTTTTTAATTCATTTGGAGGAAATACATCGTCACATGTCTTACACAAAAACCATCGTTCTGTCATACCAGCGCCACCAGCAAGCGCAGGCACCTTTATTACATCTCTTGGAAGTGCCCCATTTTCGTGTGCTTTATAAATAGTCTCTTTATCTCCTTTGCTAAAACGACCAACTGTTGCTTTTCTTTTTTTCCCGGCTGCTCCATTGATAAATCCTTCGGTATATGGTTCTCTTACATCATCTCTGTTAAAGATAGGTTTATCTTTCCAAGCGCAAATTATCGCTTCATGGCTTCTTTGCCAAAAATTCAGCGAAGCAACATTCTTGTTTGTATAATGCCAAATAAGCCAGCGTTTATTAATTGGAATCTCCACAGAAAGGTAAGCTAGTATTTCACTGAATCCATAAATAAACATCGTGCCTGTTGGTTTCATTACGCGAATTGATTCATTTATCCATTCTTTACACCAACTAATATATTCTTTTAATTCGCGTTTATCTTGGTTATTTCCAAAATCTTTCCCAATGTTATAAGGGGGATCAATAATAATCACATCGCAACTTTCATTTGGCAGTTTTTTTAATTCTTCTGCGGCATCGCCCAAAATAATCTTATTTAAAGGAAGTGTTTTATTTCTTTTTATTTCCTTACTTTCAAAAAGTTTTTCCGCCTGCAAATCTTCCTCATTTCTTATCACATCAATAACAATACCTTGTATTGTTAACTCCCTATCACTTTTTATAATAATTGGTTCAATAGTTTTGTTTGCGGGTTGTAGCCTTATATGATTTTTTTCTCTATAAAATTTTTTTAAGGTTGCTTCATAATTATCTATAAGCGCAACAACTTTCTGCCCATTTTCAGCAGTATCTTGTTGTTTGACTAAAACTAAATCGCCGTCATTTATATTTTCGTTAATCATACTGTCGCCAATTACTCGCAAAGCGTAAAATTTCCCAGCATGAGACATTTTGCTTTTTGGCACTGCTATTATTTCTTTATTTTCAACTGCCTCTATTGGTTGTCCAGCGGCAATTAAACCAAGCAGCGGTATATTAACCATTTTTTCATTTTCACAAATGTTGATTGATCTCGGCTTGTTGTCTTGTTTGTTTATAAATCCCAAATCTTGCAGTTTTTTAACATGAAAATGGGCGGTAGAAACAGAAGCAAGTTTAAATCTTTTACATATCTCTTCTAAAGAAGGGGAGTACCCTTTCTTTTTGTAATATGAGGATATAAAATCTAAAACTTGTTTTTGTCTTTTTGTAAGCATAAACATTTGACTTTATTTTTTATTAACTTTATACTTATAGTATAATAGAAAGAAAATAGAAAGTCAAAATTTAAAATATTCCACTTAAATTTATAATCTATGTTTATTGAAGAAATCCAAAATATTATAAATGAAGCTCAAAAGAGGTATCAAGAAGGAGAAAAGATAGAGCCAAAAGACAAGATTCCTCAAGGAGATGATTTTCCTTTAGAAACAAATAAATGGTTTAGAATTGACGATGTGGTATGTGTCTTTATAGACATGAAAAACTCCACTCAATTAAGCGCGCAAAAGCAAGATAAATTTACCGCAAGTATTTATCAATATTTTACAGACACCGCGGTAAAAATATTAAACCATTTTGACGCATCTTATATTGATGTTAAGGGTGATGGAGCTTTTGGTCTTTTTGAAAAAAGTAAAATTTATCATGCTTTCTGTGCGGCAATAACTTTTAAAACATTTTCGGTAAATATTTTAAGCACAGAAGTTAATCTTGGAGATGATAAGAAAGTTTCTTGTCATATAGGAATGGATATGAAAACAGTTTTGGTGAAAAGATTGGGATTGAGAAAAATTGAGGGAAAAACACTAAAACAAAATGAAGTGTGGGCAGGAAAACCTGTCAATATGGCTGCTAAATTGGCCTCTTTGGGAAATGAAAATGAGCTTATTGCTTCTGAAAGAGTGTTTGGTGTATTTCTGGCGGACGGTTCGGAATTAGTTTTAAAAAGTTGTGGATGTCCCAATGGAGAAAAAAAGAAATTCTGGAATCGTATAGATTTAGACGATCCAAAATTTGATTTCGACAAGGCTTATAAAATAGATACATCAGGTTGGTGTAAAAAACACGGCATAGAATATTGTGAAAATATTTTGAAATTAGATAAAACAGATAATTCAGAGTAATTATGGCAACAAATCAAGAAGCGTTAGAACAAATAAAGCAATATTTGAACGAATCATATAATCGTTCGATAACTTATTCTGTGCCAAAGAAAAATGATTTAACTTTTGGTAATACCGTTAAAAAAATAGAACATGCAAAAATATTTTATATTGATATGAGAAAGTCAAGAAAAATTTTAACTGATGCAACAGATTTTTGGAGCGTAAAAATCCATAAATCATTTTTGCGCGCAGTGATTCATTGCATTGAAAAAAGAGATGGACATTTGAGAAGTTTTAACGGTGATGGAATTCTGGCTTTCTTTGTTGGTGATAATGCAGCATCAAAAGCAGTTAGAGCGGCTATGGAAATAAAAGGTTTTGTGAATGAAATTAACACTATTTTAGTTAAAAATAATAAAAATAAGATTGACTTTGGTATAGGTATTGCGCAGGGACCAATAATGGTTGCAAAAAGCGGAAAAGCTGGAGATGATCAAACTAAACAAGATTTGATTTGGATAGGGATAGCTTTGTATGTTGCTGTTGAATTATCAGAATTGGCTAAATCTCCGAAAAACATATGGATCAGCGATCATGTTTTTAATTCTGTAAATAAAGAAGGAGATCCATTAAATACTTTAAAACATAATAATGAATGGATTTGGTATTATGAATACAAAACATTGAATAATGGTTATCAAAAAGTTCACCATACAACATGGTATTTTAATGTTTAAAAAAATATGGAAAACTTTAATTTACAATTTTTACAATCAGAACTAAACCGTGTTAGTGAATGGATAAAGTTTTCAGATAAAAAAACTGCTTTTTTGTCAGCTTATTATTCATTGGTTTTTGGATTAGTAATTTCACAAAAAGCAGATATTTTGCAACTTTTTCATATTTATCAAAAATGGTTAACCTGTTTTTATATTTTTATTTTGCTGGGTGTTATCGTTTCTTTTTTAGTCGGCATATTTTTCCTTTTTAAATCTATATTTCCAAGATTAAAAAATGATTTTACAGATAAGTCTTTATTTTATTTTAGTCATGTAGCAAGTATGAAATTTGTTGATTATTCAGAAATGATTACAAAGTTAACCGAAGATGAAGCAAAGAAACAAATTATTGAGCAGATTTATACAAATTCTGTAATAGCAGATCAGAAAATGAAGAATGTTCAGAAGAGTACAAAGAGTTTTGTTGTTTTAGCCTTTTTTGTTGTGTTATTATTTTTAGTGTAATTAAAAATCCCCGCCGCCGCGCTCGCGAAGCGAGCGAATAAGCAAAAGGGCAAAAAGGAAGGGGGTCTGGGGGAAGGAATTTTTGCCCTTTTGCGAACTCCGCGCCGCAGACGCGGTTGGGGCGGAAACGCTGGGTGGCCTGCCTGCCGGTAGGCAGGGGTTCAATCCGCAAAATCCTCTGGATGGCGTCTATCCGCCTTTGGCGGACTCAAAAAAGGTTAGAATTTCATCCAGACAGCACCGCCAAGTTGTCACTTTCAGCGATTTTGGAAGATGTTGCCTCGCGGCAAAGCGGGGCTTGGCATTGTTGTCCATTATGCGCAATAAATTTTTATTTTTGGAGTTTTTAATAAATAATCAGCTATGAGATTTACAAACCCGAATCAGTTTGAAAAAATAAGGCATCTTGAAGGTTTTAAGAACCCCGAAGATATCTGGGATGTTAAAACTTATAATGAGATTAAAAGTGAAATAGAGGGAAAATTACCCAATATTAGAGAGATGGTTGAGGAACAAAAACTTAATGCAGAAACAAAACGCTGTCTTGATAAAACAAGAACGTTTTGCGCTGAACTTTCAGAAAAGTTTAAACAGACATTCCTAACATTATTAGAACAATACAGAAGTGAGCGCCACCAAATCTCTCAAAAAATCGTTGATTATTTATTAGAAAAGAATTTTGACTTGCCTTATTTTACGATCGCGTACGGAAAGGATGCGCGAGAATTATTAGAGGAATATGATTTAGATTTCAAAACTAACGGTCAAAATTTATTACTCGTATTTCAATTGCCGAAACCGCTTTCTCGATTTTGGTGGAAAGGCGGTGCTGATTCTTGGGGCAATTTTTCAGAAGATGTTCAAAATGCAGTTATTGAATGGGGACATTTTTACAGAGAACTTATGCCAGTTGTTTGGGAAGAGCAAGGCCGCTATGAAAATGTGAACGGTTTAAATTTCTATAGAGTAAATGAAATTGGCGAACATAACCCTAAAAAGTATTATTATGTTTGGGAAGTGTCTGAATGGGAGAATCGAAATACAAGCAGTGAGAATTAAGCTCTAAACCATCAAAATTATGAAAAAGCATTCTTGTTTTGGAAAAAGGCCGGGTCGTCCGGCTTATCGCGCGGCTGTTAGCTTCCGGGAAAAAGTTTTGCGCGCAGTTAAAAGAATTCCCAAAGGAAAAACGATGAGTTATAAAGAAATCGCCCAAAAAGCTAATTCGCCGCGGGCTTATCGGGCTGTTGGCAATATTTTAAGCAAAAATTATGATCCCAAAATTCCTTGCCACAGGGTGATACGGGTCAATGGCGAAATCGGCGGCTATAATCGGGGCAAAGCGAAAAAAGCAAAGAAATTAAAGCAAGAAAAAGCGATTTAATTTTACTGTTAGAAAATATAGAAAAACAAAAAACACAAAACAAGATCAAGAAAGGAGGTGAGATTATGGACACGGGAAAAATATTGCTTTCGGGGGTTATTGTATGGATAACAAGCGCCGCTTTCGGCTGGCTTACTTTCGTCTGGCTTTTTAATCGGGTTTACCAAATTCCGCCGACGAATATCTGGGCAGCTCCGGAAACGATGATGGGAAATATGCCGTGGATTAACTTAATTGGGTTTGTCGCGGCGATAATTTTTGCTGGAGTTTACGCCTATTTATATGAAACGTTCCCAGGCGAGGGAGCTAAAAAAGGAATGAGATACGGATTTATACAATGGCACAGAACAGAAAAATTTTCTGATATTAAAAGTGATAAGAAGGGTTTAATAATTTCAAACACAATATTACGAGGCCAAATAGAAGACAGGAAAGATATTAAGGATAGAAAAGATCTCATTTTTGAAGAGTTGCAATTAGTAGCTGGCTATGAAAACATAAATGTATATCAATTTAAAAATGGAAATTAACCACAAAAAGATGTTCAGCGGGACAATATTGGTATTGCTGGCGCTTACATTTTTTATCAGGCTTGTCGGATTAACTATGTCTCCGCCCGGATTTTTTTCTGACGAAGCGTCTTTTGGATATAACGCTTTTAGTATTATAGAAACCGGAAAAGATGAGCATGGTTTTTCTTTTCCGGTATTTTTTAAAGCGCTGGGAGATTATAAAAATCCCGTTCAAGTTTACGCGATGGCTCCGGTAGTAAAAATTTTTGGGCTTAGCGTTTTTTCTGTCAGATTAACATCGGCTTTATTCGGAATAGGATCAATACTGCTTTTTATATACTTTCTTAATATTCTGACAAAAAATAAAGGCTTAGCTTTATTGGGAGGTTTAGTATTGTCAGTAATGCCTTGGCATTTTTTCTTTAGTAGAATCGGATTTGAAGCGATGTCTTTTGTCTTTTTTATCATTTTGGCAATGGTGTTTTTCGCAAAGTTCATAAAAACAAAAAATGAATGGTATTTTCTGGTATTTTGTATTTCAATGATAGTCAGTTTTTTTGCTTACTCAACAGCTAGATTAATGCTTCCAATTACAGCTCTTGCGATGGCTATTTTATGGAGAAAAGAAATTTTCAAAAGAAGAGTGACTATTCTGATTTTAGTATTTAGCGCATCACTCTTCACATTTCTGATATATTATGACAATATAATTAGTTCAGGCGGAATAATTGATAGGGCGGGAAGTGTATCAATAAGCAATTTTAGTCCCAGTATTTTTTCTACTGCCGGATATTTTATTAGCAACTATATCAATCATTTTAGTCCGCAATTTCTTTTTCAAAGCGGGGATTATAATTTAAGGCATTCCAGCGGAGTGAGCAGTATGCTATTTACATCATTTGCATTTCCTTTATTGCTGGGGTTGGCATATTTTATAAAAAAATTCAAAAGTTCAAAATTCGCAAAGTTTATAATTTTTATGATTATTATATTTCCACTTGCTAGCAGTCTGACTATTATAGAAGAGGGAGCGCAGGCGACAAGATCTATTCATATCATTCCCTTTTTGGCGATATTAACAGTCGCGGGAATTTGGCAAATATATAGTTTATTTAAAGAAAAGTATAAATCTATTCTTGTTATATTATCTCTCTTTTTTCTAGTGGAGGTATCTTTGTTTTATTATAATTATTTTTTTGTTTATCCTATTAAGGCGGCAAATTATTATAATTATGGATTGCCGGAAGCATTTGAAACCGCATTGAAATATGATCATGATCAATATTATGTTTCAAGAAATATTTCTACTTTTGGAATAGAAATGCCATTTTTTATGAAATATGATCCTGCCAGTTATCAAAATAATAAAGTAATTCCGAATGTTAAATATTTGTACGCTGAAAAATTGGAAAATCCTAAACCGAATAGTGTAGCTATTTATAGAGCAGGGGATAGTATCAAGCATTTTGCCAATGAACAGTTAATGCATACAAGTTCATATTTAAAAAAGGTTGTGAAAAAAGATTTTGAGACGGGGAAAGACTATTACGATTATGAAAATTATGACACTTTTTATGTTTATAAGTATAGGTAGGTCGAATTTTATTTTTTAGGGTAGATTTTCCTTAAGGGGAGTGTTGTCAAATTTAATTTCTCCAAATCCCTGTTTTTTCCCTGAGACGAATAAGAAATCCCTGTTTAAAAACAGGGATTCTTGGTATAATAAAATTATGGGCAGAAGAAAAATACAAGAAAAAAATGTTCGCTCTCTTACCAAGTCTTCAAACGGAAGAAGTTACACGATAACTCTTCCTATTGATGTTGTCCGCCGTTGGAGGTGGAAGAACCGCCAAAAACTTCAGTTGACAATAGACGAAAAGAAAAAGAGAATTATTATTGGAGATTGGGAGAGGTAGGAGGCGGGTTGTTATAATTTTTAGAAATTGTTGATGTTTTTTGGTGTTGGCGGTTTGAGTGTAATCCATGTAGTGATTTTGTGGAAAATTTTACTAAAAAACACAAAAATACTTTAAATAAGCTAAGAAGTTATGTAGTGGGCATGTAGTAGATATAGTTAATCCATTGATTGTTTTCTTGGTATAATTCTTTTAAAAAAACTTTACTGATAATAAAAAAGAAGAGTATAATGAAAAATTATATGCAAATAAAAAATCATTATAAGCTATTAGCAATATTCTTATCTCTTACTTTCGTGTTTGTAGCTTTTTTATCGGTGGAAGGTTTTAACTGGAATAATTTAAAATATACCGGAGATGCAATTACATCTGATGAATTATCTCATATTTCAGCAGGTTATTACTATTTAAAAACGGGGAGATATTTTATTAATCCGGAACATCCGCCTCTTATAAAAGATATTTCAGCTTTACCTCTTTTATTTTTAAATCCCACTTTTCCAAAAATTTCTGATGAAGTTAATTTTAAGTCTGAATACACGAGATGGCAATATCCACTTAAAAGCTATGAATTTCCAAAAAAACTAGAAGTTGGAAATTCGCAATGGGATTGGGGGAGAGTATTTTTATTCCATCCTGATAATAGTCCTGATGTAATTACTTTTTGGGCTAGACTATCAGTGATTGTCTTTAATGCCATCTTCTTGTTTTTACTCTTTATTCTTCTATTAAAAATCTGGAGTAAGAGAGCATCCTTGATGGGATTGTTTCTCATAGTTATTTCACAGTTAAATATTGCGCAAGGGTCTTTGGTTGTTATGGATTTTATGTCATCAATTCTTCAAATGGTAGCAATAGTTTGTTTTGCGATATATTTGAAAAAATATGTAGAGAAAAAAGTCAATTTAAGCTGGTTTTTACTGATGGTTTTATTTTTCTCTCTTGCTCTTCTTTCTAAATTTTCCTCAATTATTATTATTCCCGCTACTTTTATAAGTGGGCTTATTTACATTGCTTTTATTCAAAAGAGTTGGAAAAAAATCGGCAAATATATAGTAAGATATGCCTCTCTTGTCACCGCGGTATTCTTAGTTATATCCGCTTTTTACGCATTCCATGTTTTTAACATGAGTGATAATGAAATGATTTCCCAGACAGTTAGTATTTACCCAGAAAAATTTCCGTCTATAGGCGCGGAAGTTTTGGTGGCTTTTATTATTAACAATCCGCTAACCAAAGGATTGGTTGAATATGTCAATGGAGTGATAATGGTATTTGGAAGAATAGCAGGCGCTTGGCAATCTACATATTTTATGGGTAAGGTTTATGGATCTGAAGGGGCGGGCCCATTATATTTTCTTATTCTCTATTTAACAAAACTCTCAATAGGATTGCTTGCTTTGAACTTTATAGGTTTACTATTTGTAGTATGGAATTTTTTTACTCGTAAAAATAATTTAAAAAAGAAATTTCTCTTGTTTATAGAAAATCCCTTATCCTTTTTTCTTTTAGTATTTTCTTACTTGTATTTAGTTGTTACTCTCTCTTCAAATTTACAAATTGGGCTAAGGCATATTCTGCCCGTGATTATCGCTATAACGCTATTAACCGCAAAGGCAATGGATACACATTGGAATAAAAAACTTTTAAATATACTAAAAATTAAATATGTTTTCAGCGGGTTGGCGATAGTAATTTTAATATCCACATTATTATCTTTTCCTCATTACCTCAGTTATTATAATTATTTTGAGGGTGGAACAGATAAAGGATATATGATTGCTACTGATTCAAATTATGACTGGGGAGGGCAAGATGTTAAAAGATTGGCAAAATGGGCAAAGGATAATAATATAGAAAAAATATATGCCGGAATTTTCACAAATGTTCCTCTTGAATATTATTTAGGTGAGGGATATGAACCTTATAAAATAGAATGGGGATGGATTCCCAGCGATTCCTATATTGCGATATCTGTTTTTGAGTATCAAAATAATGTTTATAATGATAAACTGGCAGATGACAAAAAATATACCTTAATTGATGATTATTTTATTGAGAAAGTGGGGAAAACAATGCTGATATTTAAAACTCCATAGTTTCTGAATTATCTTTTTTCTCCAGTGGAATTTTCTGAAAAAATATTACCGAGTTTTTTATTTCCTTGAATCCCTGTTTAAATCCCTGAATTCTTTTATTTTCAGCTAGGGCTTGATTTTATTTTATATTTGGTGTATGGTGGAAAATAGTTAAAGCCACTGCGTGCGGGCTTTTTTTAATCCGCTTTCGTGTTTGCTTCGGCGGACGGGAAGTCGGGAGGAATTAACTTTAGCGTGAGACAGGAAAAGGCGTAGATTTCCGCCTGCGCGGGAATGACATATGGAAAGGCGAGAGGAAAAGATAAAAATTCCCCTTAATCCCCCTTTTACAAAGGGGGAGAAAAAAAGAAAGGGGGAGAGGAAAGAGATAAAACATAAAATTATGGAAATTAGAAATATTGCCATTATTGCTCATGTTGACCATGGGAAGACTACCATAACCGACGCGCTGATGCGGCAAACCGGTATGTCTGAAGAAGGCGACAGTATGGACAGCGACGCGCTGGAACAGGAGCGAGGCATTACAATTTATTCAAAAAATACTTCCGTGCTCTATAAGGGCACTAAAATAAATATTGTGGACACTCCCGGCCACGCCGATTTTGGTTCCGAAGTGGAGCGGGTTTTGCGTTCCATTGATTCGGTGATTTTAGTGGTTGACGCTCAAGAGGGACCGATGCCGCAAACGAAATTTGTTTTGAAAAAATCGCTGGAGCTGGGATTGAAGCCCATCGTGGTAATTAATAAAATAGACAAAGAGGCGGCTCGGCCGGATGAGGTGCAGGAAATGATTTTTGAATTATTTTTGGATTTGGGCGCGAACGACGAGCAGCTTGATTTTGTCACTCTTTACGCTATCGCGCGGGAAGGCATCGCTAAAAGTAGTTTAGACGATGATTCAAAAGACCTTACTCCGCTGCTGGATGTTATTTTGGAAAAAGTGATTTGCGCTTCCAACGCAGAAGGTGAAAAAAAGCCGTTGCGCGTTCAGCCGTTTAATCTCGGTTATGATAATTTTTTGGGACGCTTGGCTATCGGCAGAATTTACGAGGGAAAAATAAAAGAGGGAGCGACCGTGATTATTAAAAATACCAAAAACGAAACCAGAGAGGGAAAGATTTCAAAACTGTTTACTTTCAAGGGACTTAAAAGAGAAGAAATCAAAGAAGCCGGCGCCGGCGACATTGTTATGATTGCCGGACTTCCAGATGTTGATATCGGGGAAACTATTTGCGAAAATTCCGATCAAGAGGCTTTGCCGGCTATTGAAATTGACGAGCCTACCATATCTCTGGATTTTTTGATCAATGATTCGCCTTTCGCCGGAAGGGATGGAACTTTTGTGACTAATAGCCAATTAAGAGAAAGGCTGGAAAAAGAATTGGAAATTAATGTTGGCTTAAAAATTGATTTTTCAGCGTCTGACCATTATAAAGTTTCCGGAAGGGGAGAAATGCACATCGCGATATTGCTTGAAAATATGTTACGGGAAGGTTATGAAATCCAGATTTCCCAGCCGCAGGTAATTATAAAAGAAGAAAACGGTGAGAAATACGAACCGTTTGAAGAAGTGACTATAAATGTTCCAGAAAAAATGTCCGGATCTGTGATTGAAAAACTTTCCAAACGCCGCGGCCATATGATAGAAATGAAACCGGAACGCGCCGGCGTGAAAATTATTTTTGAAATTCCCACGCGCGGACTGCTTGGCTACAGGAATGAATTTATCGTTGATACTTGCGGAGAAGGAATATTGTATGCTCGAGTAATCGGATTTAAGCCATATGTCGGAGAAATTAAAAAACGCCAAGTTGGTTCTATGGTTTCCATGGCGTCGGGCAAAGCGCTGGGGTTTTCTCTTTACAATTTGCAAAATAGAGGGACTTTATATATCAAAGCCGCCACCGAAGTTTATGAGGGAATGGTTATCGGAAACGCGGCCAAGGGAAGTGATTTGACGGTGAATCCGATAAAAGGCAAGCAGTTGAGCAATATGCGGTCATCGGGATCGGACGAAGCTATTCGCTTAACGCCGCCCACGGAATTAACCATAGAGCGGGGGATGGGCATAATGGGCGATGATGAGTATCTGGAAATCACCCCGAAAAATATCCGCTTGCGAAAAAAATATCTGACCGAAAACGAGAGAGTGAAGGAGGGAAGGAAAAAGTAAAAAATATTTTAGAGGCATTCATAGAGGCATCTATAGATGTCTCTATTTTTTATTACTCGCTTTATTTTGTCATGCGTAGATTCCGGATATTTTTTCTTCCGCTGTCGCTTCAGAAAAAATTCCGGAATGACATAGGGGAAATTACCTTAACTTCCCTGCCGGGCGATGACTATTCCAAAAACTTCTTTGGCGCCGAATTTTTTAAGAACTTTGGCGCATTCAAAAAAGGTGGAACCGGTGGTGGCGATATCGTCAACCAGCAGAATTCTTTTTTCTTTTATACTTTTTCTCTGGCTGGAGTTAATTTTAAAAGCGTCTTGCATATTCTTTCTTCTTCGCGCGCGATTTTTGATTTTCATTTGAGGCGGCGTATGTTTTTGGCGGATAATTAAATTATCCGGTATTGGAATTTTAAATCCGGGAGTAAGATTAGAACTTAAATATTTAGCTAAAAGTCCGGCTTGATTAAATCCCCGCCAGCGCAATCGCCGCTTATGAAGCGGAACGGGAATAATCAAATCGGGAATGGGCAGGTCAGATTTAAGAAATGCTTTAGCCAAAAGATTTCCCAGAGGAATATTTAAATCTTCTATAAAACGGTATTTATAATAATGCGTTGCTCCGGACACCAGTTTATTTTTATAAGACGCGGCGGTTAAAATGCCGTCTATGGAATGTTTTTTTCCGCAGTTAAAACAAACACGCCCGTCGGGCGTGGTGGCTTTTTCGCAAATAGGACAGACTTGTTCGCGTTTTAAAGGTATTTTGCTTAAGCATTTTTCGCAAATCCATTCGTCGGGTTTTCCGCAGGACAGGCAGGAGATGGGGAAGAAAGTGTCCAAGATAAAGTCTTTTATTTTAACTGGCGTGATACGGCTTTGAAGGATTTGCATAAATTTAAAGCATAGCGACTTTAATAATTTTCAATTTTCAATTCACAATTTTCAGTGAATTTACAATTTTTCAATGATCAATGAATTACACAAAAGTCAAAAGTCAAAATTACAATTTAAAATCCAAAAATTAATTATTTAGAAATTGTTTCATTGAAAATTGATTGTAAATTGTGAATTGTAAATTAATCATTTATCTTACTATTATCTTTTTCTCTTTAACATCCAGCTTGATTTTTCTGTTTTTTATTTTGTTGTTTATCAGCGCTTCGGCGATTTTGTTTTCCGCCAGTTCTTGAATATTTTTACGGACGGTTCTAGCTCCTTGTTCAAGATCTAAACTTTTCCGGGACAATAAGCTGATCACTTTTTCAGAATAAGTTAAATTTTTTCCTTGCTGGCTAAGGCGGTTTTTTAATTTTTTCATTTCCAAGCGGGTGATTTTTTTAATTTCCGCTTTTCCCAGCGCTTTGAAAACGGCGATATGGTCCAAGCGATTAAGGAATTCGGGTTTAACTTGTTTTTTTAATTCTTCCAGCACTTTGTTTTTAATAAAGTTGAATTTGGAAGAAGCTTTTTTCTCTCGGTCAGATCCGAATCCAATTTGGCCGGCTTGGGTAAATTTCGCCGTTCCCAAATTAGAAGTGAGGATTATGAAAGTGTTTTTAAAATTTACCGCCCGGCCCTCGGCGTCGGTTAAAATCCCTTCTTCTAAAATTTGCAGCAAGATATTAAAAACATCCGGGTGGGCTTTTTCAATCTCGTCAAAAAGAATTAGGCTGTATGGCTGGCGGCGTATTTTTTCCGTGAGTTTTCCGCCTTCTCCATAACCGACATAGCCGGCGGGCGATCCGAGCAAGCGGGCGACACTGTGGCGTTCCATAAATTCGCTCATATCAATCCGCACCAGCGATTGGGAATTTTCAAAAAGCTCCCGCGCCAAAGTTTTAGCGGTTAAGGTTTTTCCCACTCCGGTAGGCCCTAAAAAAAGGAATGATCCCAATGGGCGTTCAGGGCTGGAAATTCCGCTTTGGGAACGCAGAACGGCGCCGATTATTTTTTCAATAGTTTCTTCCTGTCCGATTACGCGGGCATTTAAATTTCTTTTTAAGTTTTTAAATTTTCCGAATTTTGAACGAGATAATTTTTTTAAAGGTATCCCCGCCATGCGAGAAATTATTCTAACAATATCAGATTTGGTAATAATGGCGGGATTTTGTTTTTCTAACTCTCTTTGCTTTTTTTGGCAGAGTTTTATTTTAGCGTTTAGTTTGGTTTCTTCCTCTTTTAGCATCGCGGCCTTTTCGTAATTTTCAGCGCCGACCAAATTATTTTTTTCTTGCCGAACTTTATCTCGTTCTGTTTTTAAGCGATTTAATTTTTTCGCCAGAATGGAAAATTGGCTGTTGCGGCGAACGCAGGAAGCGGCTTCATCAACGACATCTATAGCTTTGTCGGGCAGGAACCGATCCTGAATATAGCGAATACTTAAATTTACCGCTTGCTTGATAGCTTCTGGCTCAATAGTAACGCTGTGAAATTTTTCGTACCGGCGCTTAATTCCATTAATTATTTTTTCAGTTTCTTTTGCTGCGGGCTCGGATATTTTTACTGGCTGAAACCGGCGTTCCAAGGCCGGGTCTTTCTCAATATATTTTTTATATTCTTCTATGGTGGTAGCTCCGACACACTGGATGTCTCCGCGGGAAAGAGCCGGCTTTAAAATATTGGCGGCGTCCAATCCTCCGCTTATATTCCCCGCTCCTACGATAGTGTGGATTTCGTCAATAAACAAAATGATGTTTTTATTTCTTTTAGTTTCGGAAATTATTTCTTTCAAGCGCTCTTCAAATTCTCCCCGAAAGCTGGTCCCTGCCACGAGAAGCGCCATATCCAGATTTAATATTTTTTTATCCAACAGCCGCGGAGGAACTTTCCCCGAGTTTATTTTTTGCGCCAAGCCTTCCGCGATAGCGGTTTTTCCCACGCCCGGGTCCCCGATCAAGACGGGATTATTCTTATTTTTTCTTCCTAAAATATTAATTATTCTTTCCATCTCTTTCTCGCGGCCGATTATGACATAACTGTTTTTTTGGGCATCCTTATTTAAGTCGGAACAAAATTTATCCAGGTACGGGGTGTTGTCGTTATCTGAATAATTATCTTTTTTTAAAGGCAGTCCGGATAAATTGAATAATTTTAACAGATTGGGCATCGGGTCGTCGCTCATATTGTTTTTAGCGAAATTGGCTATTTCATTTTCATTCCGTGAAGTTTTTTCCGGTGAATGAAAAATTTTCCGGATATTTTTATCGGGCGATTCCATTAAAGCTTGGACTAAATGTTCCGTCCCGACATAGGAGCTGTTAAGCTGGCTGGCTAAATTATAAGCTCGCGTGACAGTTGATTTAAGCTGGGAAGAAAATTCCGGTTTTACTTTTATTTTTTTTGATTTTTTTCTATGTTTAGGGGGGAACATTTTGTCAAAAACATTTCTCTTAATTTTCATTTCTTCCAGCAGATTATTGCCCAAGCTTCCCTTTTCCAAATAAATCGCGAAAAGAAGATGCTCCGGATTGATAGTTTTTGAATCGCAATAACGGGCAATTTCTTCCGCTTCTTGCAAGCTTCTTTTGGCGTGGGCGGTTAACTTTTTTGAGATTTCAGATTTAAGCATAAAAGTTTAAGTTAATCTGTTAGATTTCACAGCGTTGTTTGCATTTTTTGTTAATTATTTTCACTTGTCATT
>JAGGSH010000008.1 GCA_021159185.1 bacterium | reverse complement strand
GGAATGACAAGTGAAAATAATTAACAAAAAATGTAAACAACGCTGTGAAATCTAATAGATTATATTATATTATATTATATTATATTGTTATTACTACTGTCATTCCCGCGCAGGCGGGAATCTATACTTTTCTTTGTCTCCTTAATTAATTCTTAATTTGCTTGTTCGTAATTTCGTAAAATTCGTAATTCGTAGAGGATTTTTACTAAAAAAGCCCGCTCCCGCGAACCACAACTTAAATCTGCTCTCACCCCACACTTAAAGATAGCAGGTTATGATTTTTTGTCAACTATTGACTTTTTCCGTAAAATATGCTAAGGTGAAATGTTATTGGAATCGTCCAATATCAGAACTGAAACAGCTCTTGATCTTTGAAAAGTTAATAAAAAAATACATCTATCCCGAAAGGATGGGGAGGAAAGTAAAATGATTATTAAAAAGAAATTATCAGAAATAAAGAAAGAAATATCTAAAGATAGAGAAACAAAAGAACGATTAAGTTGGCTAAACCCAATTCCCAAAAAAGGCGAAACTACAAAAGGATACATCCAAGGTATCTGGCTCACTATCATTCTAACTATTCTGCTATCTTTGACAGCCTGCTTATCCCTTTGGATGCTACCAATACCAACAAATAAATGGACGTATCTATTTGCGTGTTTAGCAACAGCAAGCGCAACAATCCCCTTTTGTTTTGGAAAAAGGTTTTGGACTACAATAGAGTCCGGACACAAGGGAGTTCCCACACCTATGGGAGGGAGGACTGATCGTTTTAATTATAACGAAGGCTTGATTTGGAAACCGCCAGAGCCCTTAATGGGCTATATACCCGTTGATATCAGGGAAATAACCCATGACATGAAGGGAACTGTCGCATTATCAAAAGATCTTATCCCTGTTATAGTAGATTTTTCAATGAAAACAATGGTAATTGATCCGTATGCTTACACATGGATTGATAAACCAGAAGAATCAATAACCAACCTTTCCCTCAGAGAAGCCAGGGGCTTTATTGGAGGTATGAAATCCACAAAAGCTCCACACACAAAAGATCTCTTAAGGGAACACATAAGAAACAGCTGTGAGGCTGAAATGAAAGAAGTTAGGGATAAGGAAACAGGAAAAATTAAAAAAAGATCGTGGGGAATGTTAGTTCCTCGTGTTTTTGTCACAGATATCAGACTTCCGAAACTGCTAGAAGATGCCTATACGCAAAAGCAAATAGAAAGAGCCCTAGCTATAGCAAAATTAATTAAAATCAGCAATTTAAGAAAAGGTATTAGAGCTATAAGAGCAAACGAATTCCTAAAAATGAGCGATCAAGAAATTATAAACGCCATTCAAACGGAATACGGAACGGCTGAACGGATAATTGTTGACGGCTCCGATCCTGTTTCCCGCGCTGCCGCTATACTTGTAAGCGGCGACAAGAAAAAGCTGAAGGAGGTAGTGAAAAATAATGAATAAAAGTTTTAAATTCATCACACTGCCTCTGATAATGGCAATGTTTTTAAGCATCGCTTACTCGGCTTTTAAGGAAAATGGCGGAGAATGGGATGCAGGAAAACTACTTGATTACATTCCGTTTTTTAGCAGTTTTTCCCAACCCCAGCCCAAAACTAAAGTGGTCTACTACTTCCCCAACGCCCAGCCACAAAATGTGTATATAGGCGACGGAAAATGGAATTTCAGAATAGCCAGCAGCGGCTACTATGAAATTCCGAAGTATGGGCTGACCAGAGCCCGAAATACCGATGTCCCGGTAACTGGCAAAAAGTGCTGGGACGCTAGTATTCTTCCATATAAGAATGTTAATTATTACGGAGGAATTTTAGTAAATTCACTGCCAAATAGTTCGGTAGTGAAAAGTGATAATAGAGGCTGTGTAAAAATCAGCCTCAACCTTCCAAAAGAAATAAAGGAGGTAAAAGCCAGCAAAAAAACCAAACTGGTTTTTACCTCCGCTTCTTGAAAAATCAAAGGCGAAGTTCGCAACAGCGAACCTCGCCTTTTAAATTTTCCTAAACAACATTTTTAACTTGCATCAATATATCAATATATTGATGTGGGAGATTTGTTCCTTGCCATTTATGATAATTAAAAACAGATGCATCCATAGATGCATCTAAAAAAATAATTGAAGCGTAATTATCTTATCACGCAAAGAAAACGGCCAGCTGCTTTACAATCACCATGGCCGCTAAAGCCACAACAATTCCGACAACAGACCATGTCACTATGCTTTTGGCAGTATCTATTCTCTTTTCATTCCCGGCCGCCGTCAAATACATTATTCCTCCCCATACCAGCATAATGATGGCTAGCACTCCGACAACTGAAAGAAGAAAGTTAAGAGTATTTAAAGCAATTTCCGCCAGTGTTAATGCCTCGCTCACCTCTTCATTATCAGGAACCCAGCCCAAAATATCCGAAATTTCCCGCAAGAAAGAAGGCGCCGCTATTCCAATCGCCAGCCCGATCATGGCGGCAGTAATCGCTCCCTTAGCCATTGTCATATTCTTTTCATTCCCGGCGGAAGTAATATACAAAATCGCTCCGATGATAATAAAAATTATGGAAATAACCACTATTATTCCTTGCAGAGTATTCAATAAACTATACAGCACGTCTTCCACTGTGTCGTATTCCAAAGGATTGGTAAATTCAACCGTTCCAAATCCGCCACCGGACCCAGATCCCGAAGCGGCACAGCATAATTCCCCGCCATCGCAAGTATCTCCATTGGGAGCTTCGTCGCTGGGACAGCTTCCAATAACGCAATGCCCTCCCGCAGTGGTACAAGTAACTGTGCTAGCCAGCGCACCGGAAACGCCAACAAAAAACATCAGAAAAAAAATTCCGACAAAACCCAGCGCTAATATTTTTTTAGACATAAAACTTATCATTCTTATATTTTAGAATTTTATACCTTCATCTAGCCAAGAGTTAATAGCTTGTATGACCACAAACCCGCCCAAACCGACTATCACTCCGACGATAGACCATTTCATGGCCGCTTTCGCTTTGGTAATTTGGTCTTCATTACCGGCCGCCGTCAGGTACATTATGCCGGAGATTACAAATCCGATAATAGCTATAAATCCGAATATTCCCAAAATCCACTGCATTAAGTTCTCTATCGTAAGATAAATTGTCATCCCAAGCGGCAATTGACTTTCAGTTTCCAGTTCCGCCATAAGAGGATCCCATTGAGCTAAAACAATAAACGGAATCAAAGCTGATGAAACTAACACTAATAAAAAATTTTTTATCTTTCTCATAACAATTTACAAATTAAGATCTTAATTTGTAAGAGCGCTAAAAATAAGGATTAAAAGCGATAAGCGTCCAGTTAATCGCCCAAATTATAGTTAACCCGCCCAAGCCCACCAACACTCCGACGATAGACCATTTCATATTTCTTTTGGCTGTTTCAATGGCGTTTTCATTCCCCGCTGAAGTTAAATACTGTATTCCCGAAATAACAAATCCTATAACAGCTACGAACCCAAATATTCCTAAAATCCAACGCATTAAATTTACAATAATTATCCATACCGGCGCTTCGGAAAGCCCGGTGTCATCCGGAAAGCAAACGCCAACATCATCATTATCATTAAAGCCAGGCTCACACACAACAGCATTAACACTCTCCAAAACAAAACCGCCCAAAAACAAAACCGCCGTTAAAATTAAAATGCTATTTTTTATCTTTCGCATATTTTAATTATACCATATTTTATAAAAAACAAAAGCGAAAAGAACATATCTTCCCGCTTTCGCTAAAAATTTTTGATCAACAATCTTTAGAACTGCGTGTTAGTTCCTCCACTCAACCAAGCTTGAATAGCTTGAATAGCCACAAAACCAACCAGCGCCACAATCACTCCGATAATGGAATACAGCATGGCGTTTTTAGCTTTGCCGATTTTATCTTCATCCCCGGCCGCCGTCAAATACAGAACTCCCGCTATGGCAAATCCGATTATTCCGACAAATCCGACTAATCCCAAAAGCCATTTCATTAAGTTGCCAACAATCTCCCAAATAGTTCCAGACGGCAAATCAGCAGCACTCGCGTTGCTCAGTCCTTCGCTCCCCCACTGCGCCCAAGCCAAAGCCGGAGCCAAAAGACCCGCTGACACCGCGCCGTAAGCTATCTTTTTAATTTTATTTTTCATTTCAACACCTCCTCTCTAAATAAGAATTAAGCGGTAAGCAACAAGAAGCAAGCCATAAATATTTTGTTACTCGCCTCGCTTGCCACTTACTGCTTTCTGCTTGTCGCTTTCTTGCTATTTTATATTTATACTTCTCTAATCTTTTCTCCATTTTAATCACTCTCTTTTCCAGCAAATTAAATCTCTTTACGCCTACCTTATTTTTATCTATCTTTTTAATTTCTTTTTTTATTTCCGCCAACTCATTATTTAGCTGGTCAAACCTTTTATCAGCTTGGTCAAACCTCCCATGAACTTCGTCGCTAAAGCCGGACTGGTATTTAAAAATGGCTTTAAAATTAGCGTCCGACTGTTCAAATCTTTCATCCATCTGTTCAAATCTCTTGTCAATCTGTTCAAATCTCCTATCAATCTGTTCAAACTTTTTATTAACTTCCTCAAACCTCCTGTCCATCTCTTCTCTTAATCCGCTCACTCCTTCGGCAATAAGCTTGATATCATCCCGCATATCCTCAAGCAAAATTATAACATGGCTTTCCTTGAAAACCGCTTCCACTTTTTCATTGTTTTATCCTTGCCTTGCGCAATATTTTTCCTTTTATAATTTTCGCTCTAACCGATTATTCCGGCTATCTGCCTCACAATCACCATCGCCGCCAACGCCACCGCGATTCCTATTATTGAATAAAGCGTTATTTTCTTGGCCGTTTCTATCCGTTGCTCGCTCCCGCCAGCCGTCAAATAAACCACTCCCGCAACCACTAAACTGATTATAGCAATAATCCCAAAAACCGACAACAGAAAATTTAAAACATTCAAAGCCACTCCGGATAACTTGGGAGCGTCGGAAATAACTCCGGCATGGGCGATACTAATTAGTTTCATGATATTTATTTACTTATTACTAGTAACAACGCAACACTGCGCCAAAGAATCGCTCACTCCCGCAAAAAACAATAATTCGCAAGCCAGTAATCCAAACATTAAGAATCTTTTAAGCATATTTAAAAAAATAAATAAATTCTTGCCACGGACTAACTACACAGCATTTTAAAAATCATCATCTTCAAAATCTGCTCCCATCCTTACTTTCCCTGTTTTTTCAACTCCTTTTAAAATTTCGTCTTTTTTTTCGGAAACACCATAGCCCATATCCCTTAATCTTTCTAATATAGACTCGTTTAATTCTCTCTTTTCCCTGAAATATTTTTGAGACTCTCTAAGGCTTCCAAATTCTTCAATAAAAAGAGAATCTTTGGGATCTTCCGGAAACTTCAAATTCATTTCAGCAATCGCCTTAACACTTCGCAATTCTTTCTCGGTAAGAAGTTCCAAAGGAACGAGCTTGCCATTAATTTTAACGGGAACTCCTCCAATCATAGTACTTTCCCATTTGTCCATATCCTCAATTCCCATTGCTGAAGCAATTTCCTTTACTTTTTTTTCGGTTTTCAAATTTTCCGAAAAAATCTCAAGCGCCCTCTTTCTGCTTCTTTTTATATGATCAGCCACTCTTTCTCTTTTTATTTCTCTATTTAATTGTTCATTATATTCCGCTTTTTCTTCCGATGACAGATTAGACCACTCTTCATGACTCAATTTGTGAAACCCTCCCGCACCTTTCTCCACAACATCCCCCTCCTCCAACGAAGAAAAAGCGCCTCCGATGTTGTCCCAAATTTTCTCCAACCCATCATAAACTGTCTTCGCCATAATCGCCGCCATCACTCCCTTGCCCGCCACCTCCGCGTATTTCAATCCTGCCGCGATTGTATCCACTTCCCCCGCTTGCGAAACAATTCCGTCAAGATCGTTAAGCGCTCTTGAATAAGTATCCAGCAATTTATTCTTTCTTGCTTCTTTCTCTTCCGCGCTCATTTTCTGATTATTTTCAACCGCTTGGATTTTTTTGTCCAGCCTTTTGGCGGAAAATTCCATCGGCTTTCTTATTATTTTAAAAAGAAAAGTTTGCGCCGCGTTCTGCTCTCCGCTTTTGCTCAATCTTTCTAAAACATCTTTGGGAACATTCGTTTCATAAGATCTTTGCAGATCGATTCTGGAAGGCTTTCCCTCTTTGGAAGATTTTTGAGCTTGCTCGTATATTGCCCACGCCTCTTCCGCCGCCGCGTTTTCATCCGCGATCCTGTTCTTATTCAAAACTTCTTCGCTGTCCAATCTCATTTTTTTAGCGGTTTCCATTCCCCTGGCAAAAACTGAAGAAACACCCATAGCCGGACCATGCCCGATATAAGACGCGACTTTCAACGCGTTGGAGGCTAATTTCAAACGATTGCTGGTTTTCAATATTTTTTCTCCTTCCTCGCTCTCAGCGTTGACCATTTTCCTTTCCTGCAGCTCCGCGTCTTTTTTATATGTCCCTGAAAGCGCTTCCAAAAATTTTCCCGCAGCGCTTTCTTTCGGAATGAATTTTGACGCCATTCCCGTAATTTTTGAAAATATTTTCGCCTTCGTTCCTTCCATCGCAAATCCGAGATTATGCCATCCGATCTCCATTGTTTTTCTTTCGTTTTCCGGCATACTCTCCAGCTCTTTCAAAAGAGTGTCTTCACTCAAAGGCTGCTGCTCCTTTATTTGTTCTTGTTCCGCGCTTTCTTGCTTGCCCGCCGAATTGCTTTCATTATTTTTCAGCGCGTTAATTTCCGACTGGGCTTTTTCCATATCTTCTTTGAAAATTTCTTCTTCCTTGGCGGACTCCCCCAAATCCACACTTTCTCCCAGTTCTTTTTTTATCGCTTCAATTTCCTGGCGTTTTTTTTCATAGCTCGCCGTCGCGCCGTCCAGCTCTTTTTGCAAACGCTCCCGTTTTTCTTCCACGCTTTCTTCTTTTTCGTTTTCAATTTTATCCGCCAATTCCAAATCGCCAGCTTCATTATTTTCTTCCTCTACTTTCCCCGCCTCGTTTTTGTTTTGCTCTTTAACATCATCCTTGTTATTTTCCGCATCCTCGTTCTCATCTTGAGAATTCGGCATCATTTTTTCTTGTCGCATATTGTTATTCTTTTTGAATTATAAAAATAAAACCAACTATTCGATTCTGTGTCCATTCACAACAATTATTAAATTTCCCGCGTTGGTATTAAAAGTAATTGTCCCTTGATGCGGTTCCGCCATTAAAGAATTAGGAGAGTATGTTATCATCATAGAACAACTATCGCCGGGATGGACTATCAACAAATCAACACATTCATTATCTTCCGTAGCTACATCTGCTAATTCTATAATACCTACTCCATCATAATGCATACTATTGAAAATTAAATCTGTTGTCCCATTATTTGTAATATGATCAGAAGCTATTGCGCTGGTTCCGACAGCAGTTTCCAAATTTATTTCACTAGGATAATCTATGTCTGAAAGATTGGGAGTTGGAGTTGGAGTTGGATCTGGATTTGGATCTGGAGTTGGATCTGGAGTTGGGGTTTGTTGATAATGATTAGCGCAACAATATCTGCCAGTAGAACAATCCGCTCCTCCGGTCACATGAAACGCATCGGGGGGACAAGGATTGTAAAAAGTTCCATCGTAGCAATATCCCGTATTTCCCGCTCCGCAATATTCCCCCTCTCCTACGCACCAATTTATACCAGAAGCTAATCCTGGATGCTGAACACAAGTGTGTTTGGAATTGCAACACGGACGATTAGTGCAAGAAGTGTGATAATCTCCACAATCATTACTGCATGTCGGACTATTTTCACATTCTTCCTCGGAGCTATATGAACCGTTGGAATCTATCCTGCAATTTCCAGCGGACACGCATAGCCACCGGCTACTATTACTAGGGCTCATCGACCCTTCCTCTCCCAAATCCGAACTTGTATCGCAATTAAATTCGCTCCAGCTGGTTACCCCTATTCCCAAATCATCTTGCTTGCTTAAAAGTATCATAGAGTAATTCACTATCAGCCAAGCTCCCAGCACTATGGCAAATCCCATAAGCGTATGCTTGGTGAGATTTTTGGCCGTTTCCATCATTTTCTCATTGCCGGCCGAAATAATATACATTATTCCCGCTCCCACCAAAGACGCCACCGCCACGAAAGTTAAAATTTTAAAGCCCCACTCAATAATCCTGTGAATTCCTATAAACAAATGGCATAAAGTGCAAGGCTGCATTTCTTCAGCCGTCCCTGCGTTCCTGCCACAAGGAACAATTCCGGCCGCGTCCGCTGTTGAAAAAAATAAAAAACAGCCCGCCAAAAACAGTGCCACAAATAGGATCATTAATTTTCGGCGCTTAAGCAAAAACATAACAATTTCAAAATAAAAAAATCATCTCCTAAAAAATTGATTAATTCTTGATTCCGCGGTTTTCAACGCTTGGGAAACACTGGAATTTCCCTGATTCACTGAGTCAATAGCTTCCGCTAAAATAGTTTCTGCGGCTTCCGGATCCGGCTGATGCCAGCTCTTGGCAATTAAATTGCCGTAAACGAACGGACCTAAAACAGGATCGCTTTTTTGTTCTTCTATTATGTCCCTCCGCGCCGCCGGCCTTCCCGTTTTTTCCAAATAATTTTTAGCCGGATCAAAGCTAACTGGAAATTTTTTGGTTTTTCCGCTCACAGCGTGAGTAACCGTAAAACTGCCATTGTTCTTGGTAGTTAAAAATTTCAAAAACTGCCAAGCCTCATGTATGCGCATATTATTATTAACCGCTGCCAACTCCGCGCCTCCTCCTCTGCCATTTTCCGTCTCTTGAATTTTATTTTTTACCACAGCCAATCCCCAATAGTTGGCGTAATTCGCCGGATTTTCCCGAGATATCTGAGGAACAGGCGCCACTCCGAAATTAAGCTTGGCATTCTTGCTTTTAACGGTTTGGTAATGCCACGAGTAATTCAGCATCATAGCCGCCGTTCCCTCATAAAAAGCGTCAATGGAATAATGCGCTTTCTTATTCCATGTGTAAGCATCCGAGCCAAGTCTGGCGAATTGGGTGTAAAATTCCAGCGCGTTTTCACTTTCTTTTCCAAAATTAACTTGATTTCTATCTTCATTCACGATGGACGCTCCGTTTTGGAACATCAGCAAGCCAAGAATATCAATGGAACGATTGATGTTATAAGCGGTGCCCAAAGCCGCTCCCGATTGGATAATATCGCCGAATTCTCCCACTCTGGTTAATTTTTTCACATCATTATTAAACTCTTCCCAAGTGGCGGGCGGAGAAACAATTCCTTCAGAATTAAAAAGATCTTTATTATAATAAAGCGCCAAAGAATCAACGCTTAAAGGAGCCGCGTAAATTTTTCCTTCGCCTAAAAAATCGTTGGCCGCCACATCCACAAAATTGTCGCGGAATTCTTTCTCGCCCAAAATATATTCCGGGGACGGTGTTATCTTATCTTTAAAATAAAGCAGCCAAGTGTTGTGAATCAGACAAATGTCCGGCCCTTGCCCTGAAGCCATCGCGTCCAATAAATCTTTCTTATAACTGTCAGCTGTAAATTTCCTGTATTTAATTTCCCCCACGAAAGGATTAATGTCTTTATAACTTTTAATAATGTCAGCGTAAGTGGAGTTACTGTCGTCAAAAATCCCCCAAATTTCCAAATTCACTTTGTAATTGGAAGCTTCCTTCTTGGAACATCCCGACAAAAAAATCAGTGAAGACACTAAAAAAATTGCTAAAATCAAGCCAATTGTGTTTTTTATTTTTGATTGCATAAATTATAAGAAACTTTAATATTATTCACTGTCTTGCTTTATGTCATTCCGGAAAATTTCGGAGCGAAATTATTTTGTCATTCCGGAATTTTCCGTAGCGACAGCAAAGGAAAATATCCGGAATCTACGCTTTCAGTTATCTCACGCTTAAAGATTTTAATTAACCTAGATTCCGGATATTTTTTCCTCCACTTCCTGCCTGCCAGCAGACAGGCGTTCCGGAAAAAATTCCGGAATGACAAACAGAAAGCAGATAATAAAAGCTATAAACTCTGAAATTCTACAGCTTAATTTTAAAAGCCAGTAAATTACTTCTCCGCCACTATCACATAATGAAAATCTCCCGCGGTAATATTTTTCTTGATTGTAAATTTCTGCCCGCTAACCAGCTCTTTCATTTTTTCGGGTGATATTCTTTTGCCTTTTTCCGGACCCACTAAAAGATTTTTGTCGCTCCATTCCATTATCAGAATTTTTCCTTTTGGCTTTAATACTCTATAAGCTTCTCTAATAACATTCTCTTTCTTTTCATTTTGAAAAAGCACATCTTTCATTATCACCCAATCCAGGCTATTATTTTCCAGCTTTGAACCATTTTCATTTTCCAAATTAACTCTTTTAGTAAAAATATTAGAGATGCCCAAAATTTTCGCTTGGCTTTCCACGGATTCCAACGCTTGGGATAAAATATCCAAACAATAAATCTTGCCCTCGCTTCCTATTTCCTTGGCAAAAGGAATAGAAAAATAGCCCGAACCGCATCCAAAGTCGGCCACCGCGCTTCCTTCCTCCAACTCCAGCTGCCCGATAATTTCCTTGGGATCTATAAACTTCGCTTCCGCGTCCATCCCTGCCTCCGTTTCTCCTTCCGAATCATTTGCTTTATTATTAAAATCTTGCATACTTCTATTTTACAACATAAAACAAAAATGGCAAAATGGAAATGGAGGGATGCCAGAGCGGTTGAATGGGACGCTCTCGAAAAGCGTTGAACTCTTGCGGGTTCCGTGGGTTCAAATCCCACTCCCTCCGCCTTCGCTACGCTTCAGCGTAGCTACGGCGTGACGCAGTCCGCCCGTAGATACGCGAAGGCGAGTTTTACTATGCCAACTATTTGACACAAAAAACAAATCCTGCTAGTTTAAAGAACTACGAAGCTAATGGCAGGATTTTAAATTTCAAACAATATGGCGCTGGAACCCATCCAACAACTGGAAGAAATTCTCAAAAAATCAAAGAATATTTTAATTTTTCTCCCCCAAAGCCCCAGCAATGACGCTGTGAGCGCTGGGTGGAGTTTTTATTTTTTCCTCAAAAAAACAGGCGCCCGTCCAACCATTGCTTTTAACGATCCTTTTAAAAACAATAGCCGTTTCAACTTTCTTCCCCGACCGAAAAATATTACAGACACTATTTCCGGAGCGCGCGATTTTATTATTTCCTTTAACACTCTTCACAACAAAATCGGCAATGTCCGCACCGTGGAAAAAAAGAACGAACTTAGAATTTACATCACGCCCGAGCAAGGCTCTATTGATCCGCGCGACTTTTCTTTTATACCGGCTAAATTTAAATTTGACCTCGTGATAGTCCTCGGATCTCCCGACAAAGAATCATTGGGAAAAATATACGAAGAAAATCCCGATATTTTTTACGAGGTTCCCGTGATCAACATTGACTGCCGTAATTCAAATGATAACTTTGGGCAAATTAATATGGTGGATATAACCGCTTCTTCCACTTGTGAAATTCTGGCTGAAATCTTTGAAAAAATTAACCCGTCCTCTTTGGACGAGAATATCGCCAATTGCCTTTTAACAGGAATTATTAGCGCCACCGGAAGCTTCCAGAAAAAAAATACCACTCCTAAAGCGCTTCAGCTTTCCGCCCGGCTTATGGACAAGGGGGGCGACCAGCAAAAAATTATCCGCCATTTATATAAAACCCAGCCGCTTCATCTTCTTAAGCTCTGGGGAAGAATTATGGCCCGCATTAAATGGGACGAGAAATTAAAGCTGGTTTGGTCGCTGGTTTCCTTGGAAGACTTTGTTCAAAGCCACAGCAAGCCTTCTGACATTCCGCTCGTTTTGGAAAAAATAAAAGATAATTATTCGTCCGGAAAAATTTTTATGGTTCTTTTCAATGAAACCCCTGATACTATCAAAGGAATAATTGAATTCTCCCAAGAAAAAGATTTAAAAAAGACAGTTCCATTGCTTGAACTTGAAGGAGAAATCAAAGGAAGTCTTTATGAATTTAAAATAACCGACACCAACATCATTGAAACAGAAAAAACAGTTTTAGAAAAAATAAAAAAGCTGGGAATGTAAAAGTTTTTTTCATTTTACATTTCATACATATTTAAAAAATCAACCTCTGCTTCCGGTCATGAGCAGAGGTTGATTCTGTAATATTTACTCTTGTGTCCTTATGTGGTTATGTGGACACAAAACAAGTTAGTTTCAGCTAGTGCAATGATGCGGCGTAATATAAGTTTTCTGTTTCATGTTATGTGTTGTAAGTTGCATAAGTTATTTCTTTGCTTCCTTAAACAAAATAAGCTAAAATAAAACTAAAAGCTTATCTGCAAAAACTATGACTAAGTATATCAAAAAGGCCGCGCTTGATAAAACAAGAAAAGATAAGGAATTAAAAACCCAGCGCTTGTTAAAAAAAATAAAAAGCGAATCCGAAGAAGAGCAAGCGTCATCTTTGGCCAAAAAATGCAATCTTCCTTATGTAGATCTTAATTTGCTTCCGATCAATCCGGACATCGTCAAAACTATCCCTGAAAAAGACTCTCTGAATTACAAGGCGGCTGTTTTTCAAAAAACGGGAAGGAAGCTAAAAGTTGCTTTGGCTAATCCGGAAAATAAAAAAGTTTTTGATTATTTCAAAAAACTCCAAAAAGAAAAAGGCTGGAAGCTGGACTATTTCGTCGTTTCCAGCGCTTCTTTAAAAAAAGTTTTAGAAAAATACAAAGAAGTTGTTTTTTTGGAAGAATTGGATTTGCACCGTATGTCGCTGGAAGGCGAAGACTTGGAAAATTTCAAACAAAAATTTGACGATCTTTTGAAATTAAAAGACAGGATTAGAGAAATTTCCACCACCGAAATTATTGACACAATTATGGCGGGATCGGTTGAAATGAAAGCCAGCGACATCCATATGGAGCCGGAAAAAGAATATTTCAAATTGCGCTACCGCTTGGACGGAGTGCTTCAAGATATAGGAAAATTTCCCTTGGACATATACCGCTCTGTCGTGTCGCGAATAAAAATGATGGGGGGAATGAAAATCAATATCCGCGATATTGCCCAGGACGGGCATTTCTCTATTGGCATTGGCTTAAAAAAATCGGAAGAATCAGACTCCTCGCAGCCGGGAAAAATTGATATCCGCGTAAGCATTATTCCCGGAAATTACGGAGAAAGCATTGTGATGCGCATCCTCAATCAATCCGATATTTCAGTATCGGTTGAGGATTTAGGATTGAAAGGATTGGCTTACGATCAAATTCAGAAACAAACAGCTAAGCCTAACGGAATGATTCTCACTACCGGCCCCACCGGATCGGGAAAAACCACCACTCTTTACGCTCTGATAAATAAATTAAATACGCCCGAAGTGAAAATAATAACAGTGGAAGATCCCATTGAATATGAAATTGAGGGCGTTTCCCAAACCCAAGTAAGCAAAAACAAAGATTACACTTTCGCCAAAGGCCTGCGGGCTATTGTCCGCCAAGACCCCGATGTTATTTTGGTAGGCGAAATCCGGGACGAAGAAACCGTGGATATTTCCGTCAACGCCGCTCTTACCGGGCATCTGGTTCTTTCCACTCTTCACGCTAACAGCGCTTGCGCTTCCATTCCCCGCTTAATTGAATTGGGGGTTAAACCTTCCACTATCGCTCCGGCAGTTAACGCTATAATCGCCCAGCGGCTGGTGCGGCGGCTTTGCCCCTATTGCAAAAAGAAATACAAGCCGGCTAAAGAAACGGTTGAGTCTATTAAAAAAATTCTGGCCATAATTTCGCCTAAATCCAAACTGGAAATTCCCAAAGATATTCCCGCGCTTTATCGTTCAACTGGTTGCCCCAAATGCCATAATCTGGGATATAAAGGAAGGATAGGAATTTTTGAAGTTATCACTATTTCTGAAACCATTGAAAATTTAATTCTGGAAATGGCCAGTGAAAGTGAAATAGCCAAAGCGTCTCTGGAAGAAGGAATGGTTACCATGACCCAGGACGGGATTTTAAAAGCGCTGGACGGAACAACCTCCATGGAAGAAATCTGGCGCGTCACCGGCCAATCGGAATTTTTGGAAAATATATATGAAAAGTTGATGGAGCAGTCTCTTTCCCGCTCCATTTCGATTCCGGAAAAAGATCTGGAAACTGCTTCCGAAAATATTCGTTCTCTGAAAAAACTCTCTGAAAAAATCGGCGAATATGATCAGAAAGAAGTTTTGAAGCTCGTTTTTGCCAGCGCCTTGCTTTTGAAGGCCGGCGACATTCACATTGAACCGGGAGAAAAGGAGGTTAAGATTAGGTTCAGAATTGACGGAATACTGCAGACTATCGGATCAATTCCTCTCAATGAATATCCTTCTCTTTTGGGAAAAATAAAAACATTGAGCGGGTTTAAAGCTGAAGTAAGAGAAGGAGTTAAAGATAGCCGCTTTTCCATAACCATAGAAAAGCCTTTTGAGAATATTACCGAAACCACGGTGGGCGTCCGCGTATCCATAATTCTAGGCGGCTACGGCGAAACGGTGGTAATGCGGCTGCTGAATAAATCGGCCGTGGCCTTGGATATAGAAAAGCTGGGAATAAGAAAACAAAATCTGGAAAAAATCAAAGAGCAAATTAAACAGCCTAGCGGAATTATTTTAAACACCGGACCAACCGGCTCGGGAAAAACCACCACTTTGTATAGTTTGTTGGGAGAATTAAATAATCCCGAAGTGAAAATAATAACCGTGGAAGATCCCATTGAATACCAGCTGGAAGGAATATTGCAAACGCAAGTGAGCGACAAAAACAGCTACAGTTTTTCCACGGCGTTGCGTTCGCTTTTAAGGCAAAACCCCGACATTATGCTGGTAGGTGAAATCCGAGATGAAGAAACCGCCAAGACCGCCACTCAAGCTTCACTGACCGGGCATCTTATCCTTTCCACTCTGCACACCAACGACTCGGCCGGATCGATTCAACGCTTAATCAATATGGGAGTGCGTCCGGACGATTTAGCCGTTTCAGTCAACGCTTTTATGGCGCAACGATTAGTGCGCCGGCTTTGCGACTGCAAGAAAAAAGTAAAACCAACCCAAGAAGAAAAAGAAAAAATAGAAAGAATTTTGAAAACTATTTCTCCAAAATCAGGCGTGGACATGTCCAAATTTAAATCTATTAGCCATATTTATAAACCGGAAGGCTGTTCCAAGTGCAATAAAATCGGCTATCAAGGAAGAACAACTGTTAGCGAAGTTTTGGTCGTGGACAAAGACATTGAAGAATTGATTTCGCAAAACGCCATATCTTCGCATATAAAAGAAAAAGCCATTGAAAACGGAATGCTCACTATGAAACAAGACGGTATCCTAAAAGTTCTAGAAGGCGAAACAACACTGGAAGAAGTGGAAAGAGTAACAGGGAGAATTTAAAAAACTTTCTTGTAAAAAGAATCCCTGAATTTTTTATCTGCCTATGGTGGAAAACAGGGATTTAAACAAAAATTCTTTATTTGCAAAATTACACGATTTCGAAAAATTTATCCATAAAAAAACTAATACAACATTCATCCGATTGAGCAAAGTATGGCAAATAAAAATCTTACAAACGCAAAACGGGCGAAGAACGACGAGTTTTATACCCAGTTCGGCGATATTCAAAAAGAAATTTCCGCGTATTTGGATTACGACGCTAATGTATTTCGCGGCAAGGCAGTGTATTGCAACTGCGACGATCCGTATGAGAGTAATTTTTTTCGCTATTTTGTTCTCAATTTTAATAAGCTTGGATTAAAACAGCTTATTACTACCAGCTACAAGCCTTCGCCCGTAGCCAACACGCAACTAAGTTTATTTGGAGATAATAAAACTATTCCAAAATCAAAAGGCCGTCCCAAAATAACTGCCAATAAATTTATTATCAACGAAGCGCGCGATATAGACGGAGACGGCGAGTTTAACTTAAAAGATGTTGCCAAGCAATTAAAGGCAAACAAGCATAATGAATGGACGCCGTTAAAAGAAAATGGTGATTTTAGAAGTCCTGAGTGTGTGGAATTACTCAAGAAATCTGACATTGTGGTAACAAATCCACCCTTTAGCTTGTTTCGCGAATATGTTAAGCAACTTTTTGATTATAATAAAAAGTTTGTGATCATTGGCAGTATGAACGCGATTACTTACAAAGAAATTTTTCCTTTGATAAAAGATAACAAAATGTGGTTAGGGAACGGTTTTCAAGGCGGAAACGCGTACTTTTTTACGCCAAACACGCGAGATTTTGCTTCGGGGGTTTATGATAAAAAAACCGGACTTGTGAAATTCCGCAATGTTTGTTGGTTCACTAATCTTGATCACGGACGCCGCCACCAGCCGTTGCGGTCTATGACAATGAAAGAAAATTTGAAATACAGCAAGCACAAGGAAATCAAAGGTAAAAAAGCGTATGATAAATATGACAATTACGATGCCATAGAAGTGCCGTTTACCGATTCTATTCCGAGCGATTATAAAGGCGTGATGGGTGTGCCGATTAGTTTTTTGGATAAGTATAGTCCGGAGCAGTTTGAGATTGTTGGAGGCACTGCAAATGGGCAAGTTCCGGATGAGTTTAAAATAGGCAATTTTACTGTTTATAATAATCCCATTTCAAATGGTAGAAAAATTTATCAAAGGATTTTGGTTAAACATAAGAAAAAATAATATGAAAATTAAACAGATTGCTATTGAAAATTTTAGAGGAATTAAAAAATTAGAAAATTTTCAATTAGAAAATCTATCTTTATTAGTTGGTGAAAATGGGACAAGTAAAACCTCCATTTTAGAGGCAATAAATTTTTGTCTTTCTCCTTATTTTTTATCAGGAAGAATAAAACATACAGATTTTCACAAGGGCGAAGATATTAAAATAAAAATTATTTTAGAATTTGATGAAAATTTTAAAGTACTTTTACCAGATGGCTACACTAAACAAGAAATAGAATGTAATAGAGTTTGTTTAGAAGTAAAGAAAAGAGATAGAGCAACCCCCAAAAAAGCTTTTTCAGATATTGTTGTTGGTTCTCATTATGTTTTACCCGTTAATGAAAGTAAAACAATTACGCAAAATGGTGTAGAAAAAGAGTATTGGGAAAAAGAAAGAAAAGGACATAAACCAGAAAAGCCATCAATTTTTACATTTGATAAAAGATTGTTAACTTTTCCTTTGGAATCAGAAGGTTTGCCAAAGAGTTTTTATTTTCCAAAAAATAGAGAAAAGCAACTTTATAAAGGATTTAATTCGTCTATTTCATCTGTTTTTGATGATTTTAATTGGAGATTCAATAAAGAAGTAAGAAAAATTGAAACAGCTGAAGATTTTAATGGTGAAAAATTTATTACTCAAAAAAATAATTTTGAAACAAGTATTTTAGAAAAGATAGATGAAAAATCACAACAAAAAACATTCCAGAAACTAAACGAAAAACTGGAAAAAGTAGGTTTGCCAAAAGCTGATCTTTCACTAATTGATTGTAATGCACCTTTTGACAGCGCTTTTCTTTCTCAAAAATTAGAAAGCTTAGATTTGCCAATATCTCAGCTTGGATCAGGCGTTGAAATGGTTGTTTCTTTATTGTTTTTAGAAACAATGGCGGAAATTTCGAAAGAAAATATTTTGATTTTAATTGATGAACCGGAACTACATCTACACCCAGATTTACAAAATAATTTTATTGATCACATAGTATCAATTTCTGAAAAAAATCAATTTCTATTTTCTACTCACTCTCCACTTTTTGTTAAACAAACATTAAACAATGACAATGTTAAAATTCAAATTCATTGTTTAGAAAAAGAAAATGAAGAAGTAAAAATTTTAGAATTAGAAAAAAGAGTTTTGCCTTATGTTTCGGCTAACGAAGTAAATTTTATTGCTTTTGGGTTAGCAACTGAAGAATATTATGATGAACTTTATAATGAGATTGAAATAAATTTTTGGAATGATCCAGATAATGATTTTAAAACATTGAAACAAAACGAAAGTTATGACAAAAACGATTGTCGACAAATTATTTTTGATAACGAATTTTTCTCAAAATTAAAAAAAGAAACAGTAAATAGTCCTTTTAGAACTACTCAAAATAAAGTAACAATCCACACCCACATTAGAAATAAAATTCATCACCCTAAAGAAAACGGAGGAAGTCCAACACCACAAGAATTAAAACAATCTATAGAGAAAATGAGAGGATTTTTTTAATCAATTTATATAAAATCAAATATAAAAATTAAAAATAACAATATAAAACCAACCCCAAAAACAAACATCACTATTAAAGACATTTGCGACTGGTAAAAAATTATGAACACCCAAGATAAAAACAACCAAATTATCATCTACAACACCGCGGATGGCGAGACAAAGATTGAGGTGCGGATGAAAAACGAAACCGTTTGGCTTTCGCAAAAGCAGATGGCGGAGCTTTTTGATAAGGGACGCTCTACAATTGCCGAACACATACAAAATGTATTTAGAGAAGGCGAGTTGGATGAAAAAGCGGTATGTCGGGATTTCCGACATACCGCTCGACACGGAGCTATAAAAGGAAAAATTCAAGAACAATCCGTGAAATATTATAACCTTGATGTTATTATTTCCGTCGGCTATCGGGTGAAATCATTGCGCGGCACACAATTTAGAATTTGGGCAACGCAAAAATTAAAAGAGTATATTGTTAAAGGTTTTGTGATGGATGACGAGCGGCTTAAAAAATCCGGCGGGGGCAATTACTGGAAAGAACTGCTTGACCGCATCCGCGACATCCGCAGCAGCGAAAAAGCCCTTTATCGCCAAGTGCTGGATCTGTATGCCACGAGCATTGATTACAATCCTCATAGTCCGGAATCAATCACATTTTTTAAGATAGTGCAAAACAAACTTCATTACGCGACCAATAAACATACCGCCGCCGAAACAATCGCTGAGAGAGCTGACGCGGAAAAAGATTTTATGGGATTGACCGCTTTTGCCGGAGCATTGCCGACATTATCTGAAGTAGCAATAGCAAAAAATTATCTTACCGAAGACGAATTGTTTCGGCTCAACCGCATGGTCTCGGCGTTCTTTGATTTAGCGGAAATAAAAGCCCAAGAAAAACAAAAAATGAGTATGGCGGATTGGGTGGCAGAATTAGATAAATTTACCGAAAATTACGGTAAGGGCGCGCTGCAAAACGCGGGGAAAGTGAGCAATAAGCAAGCCGCTGAAAAAGCCGTCAAAGAATACAAGAAATTTCAGGCAAAAACTCTTTCTCCGGTAGAAGAAGCGTATTTGGAAAACATTAAAACACTTGAGAAAAAAGTGGAGAAAAAATTAAAAGATAATTTAAAAAAGTAGTATGGACACAATTTTAAAAACTAACATAACTGTTAAAGATATTTGCGAAGGGTTTGTTTATAACGAACTTGAAGGCAAGGGCTTGTTTGGCTTGGCTGGCAAACTGACTATTCAGCCGGAATATCAGCGCAATTATATTTACGCGGAAGAAGGAAGAGAAGCCGCAGTAATAGAATCAGTTCTCAAGGGTTATCCGATTGGACTAATCTATTTCAATAAGGTTGGCAATAATAAATTTGAGGTGTTGGACGGACAACAGCGTATCACCAGTCTTGGGCGATTTATTACTGACAAATTTGCTCTTAAAGATGAAAACGGGATGCAGTATTTTGGCACTATGGCAAAAGATAAAAAAGATAAAATTTTGGAAACCAAACTTTTAATTTATGAATGTAAGGGCACCGAAAGCCAAATTAAAGAATGGTTTAAAACAATCAACATCGCAGGTGTTCCGCTCAAACCTCAAGAATTGCTCAACGCTATTTATTCAGGACCATTTGTAACGCTTGCGAAAGAAGAATTTAGCAATAGTCAAAATGCCAACACTCAAAAATGGAGCGCGTACATATCTGGCATTGTTAATCGCCAAGATTTTTTGGAGCAAGCATTAGACTGGGTGAGTAAAGGCAATATTGACGACTACATGAGCCGTCATCGCGAAGATACAAATATCAAAGAATTAAAAACGTATTTCAATAGCGTAATTGATTGGATTTCCAGTGTGTTTACAGATGTTGAAAAGGAAATGCGCGGTCTTGAATGGGGGCGGTTATATGAGAAATACCGCAAAAAATCTTACGATCCGTCAAAAGTTTCAAAAGCGGTGCAAAAACTTTATGGCGATCCTTATATCAAAAATCGTAAAGGTATTTTTGAATATATACTTGGTGGTTCAGTTGACACAAAACTGCTTAATGTTCGTGTATTTGACGAAGCAACCAAAAGAGCGGTTTACGCAACGCAAACCGCTATAGCTAAAAAGAGAAAAATATCAAATTGCCCGCTGTGCGCTGTTGGACATGACACTAACAAGAATAAAATCTGGCTGTTTAGTGAAATGGACGCTGACCACGTGTCAGCATGGAGCAAAGGTGGCGCGACAGACGCTAAAAACTGCGAGATGTTGTGCAAAACACACAATCGCGCAAAAGGTAATCGGTAAGATATTGTAATTATAATTTAGTTAGACTTGAGCATTCATTCCTTTAAACCCCTTCTTTCTTTTATTTCAGAATTTTCTTCAAGCACACTCATAAAATACGCCACAAGTTATCTTTCTCGCAAAAAGAATCCCTGAATTAAAACAGGGATTTTTCATTCGAAATAGATGCATCTATAGATACATCTAAAAACTCACCCTTACATCCTTGCTGTCGCCGGCTTCGTTTCCGTTTTTGTCGGTGATTTTGGCTTTGATTTTTAAAGTGGTATTGTTTTCTTCGGCGGAAAGGGAATATTTAAAACTAAAATCTTTTTGGTCAAAAGAGCCGATCTCCTTATCGTCTATGTAAACCTTGACTTTATCCACGCCGTAAGGAGCGCTCGCGTCCACGGAAATAGAGAGTTGCGAGGAATTTTCGCCTGAAACCGACAAGTCAATTTTAGGAAGATATTTGCTGAAATCGCTTTGGCGGCATTCTTCTTCCACCGCTTCGCCCCAAACATATTTCTCTTCCTCTTTTTCATACCATTTTTTTACTCCCTTCTCCCATTTTTTAAACTGTGGATCTTTTTCGGGATTTTCCGGATATTCTCCCCGGGGGTCGTTTTTATCAACATACCAAAGTATATTATGGACATTGGCAAAACTCCTTTTCTTTTCATCTTCTTTCAAACAATATTTATTAGCCAGGCAATACTTATTTTTTCGGCCGGGAATCTCGCACACTTTAACATCCTTTTTAATATCCAGCTCGCCTTTTAGGACCAGCTTTTCAATATCTTCCTCTTTTTCATATTTAGGAAATTGCTCTATATTATAATTTCCTAAAACCTGATCCATAAAACTCCTCCAGATGGGCGCGGCCACATAAGCTCCGGCGGATCCTTCTTTCATTGGAGAATTATCATTATTTCCCGCCCAAACACCCACTGCCAATGACGGAGTATATCCAATCGCCCAGCCGTCCCGAAACTCATTGGTAGTTCCCGTCTTAGCCGCCACGGGACGATTATCAAATCGGAACGGGTTATTTTCCCCAAAAGCGGGAGCGCGGTATTTATTGGTTGAAATAATATAGTCTAGCATCGCCACATATTTTTCTTTTACCACTTCTTCTCCGGGAGACGGCTTAAATTCTTCCAATATTTTCCCCTTATTGTCTTCTATTCTTAAAATAGCCGTTTTTTCATGGCGAACTCCTTTATTGGCTAAAGTTCCGAAAGCGCTTACATGGTCTAGCAATTTCACTTCTCCTCCGCCTAAAACCAGCGAGAGCCCATAACGCTCCGGTTGGTTTAGTCCGGTTATTCCCAAACGCTTGGCCATTTTAATAGAATCTTTTACACCGGCTAAATATAAAGTTTTAACGGCCGGAATATTAAGCGATTGCCCCAGAGCTTCTTTGATTTTTAACGGTCCATGAAAACTTCCGTCATAATTTTGCGGACTATATTCTTTGTCTGTCCCGGTTTCAAATTCCGTTTTTACATCAAACAAAATAGTTTCAGGGGTATAACCTTCCGTAAAAGCGGTAAGATAAACATAAGGCTTGAAAGACGAACCCGGCTGGCGATCGCGAATAGCCACATTAACCTGCCCGTCAATAGACTTGTCAAAATAATCTTTAGATCCCACCATTACTAAAATCTGTCCCGTTTTGGGATCAATGGCTGTTAGCGCCGCGTTACTGGCATTATATGTCTTGTTTTTTTCCACCCCTTCCCTCACCACCTTTTCGGCAATCCGTTGCTTATCCCAATCTAAAGTAGTGCGCACATTAAAACCTCCTTGCTCTATCACTTGATCGCCATACTTGCTTTCTAAATATTCTTTCACAAACATAACGAAATGAGGCGCTTGAATTTCTTCCCAATGAGATGTTAGCTTGCTAAAAACATCAGCGTTTATAGCTTCTTCTGCTTGAGAGGAAGTAATATATCCCAAGTCAGCCATTCTTTTTAAGACTGTCTTTTGCCTCTCTTTCAATTTTTCTGGATGGGATCCGTGAGGCGAATAATAGGTAGGAGCTTTAGGCAAAGCCGCCAGCATAGCCGCTTCATCCAGCGACAATTCACGAGCATGCTTCCCAAAAAAAGTTTGGGCAGCCGCTTCAATGCCGTAAGCGTTAGATCCGTAAGGTATTTCATTAAGATACATTCCCAGAATTTCATCTTTGGAAAATTTCTGTTCCATTTCAAAAGATAAAATAACTTCTTTTATTTTCCTGGCCATCGTTCTCTCTGATGTTAGGATAGAATTCTTAATAAACTGCTGAGTGATAGTTGATCCGCCTTGAGCTACTCCTCGGTGAAGCACATCTTTGAAAGCCGCCCGAAAAATGGAGCTTAACTTTATACCATGATGAGAATAAAAATCCTGATCTTCTAAAACAATGGTGGCGCATTTTATGTTTTCTGGAATTTCTTCAAAAGAAATGAGCGTCCTTTTTTCTTCGCCGTGAATTTCGTAAAGCAAATGTTGGCCGGTGCGATCGTAAATCTTAGTGGACTCAACTACTAAGCGCTTATTTATTTTCCCCGGATCGGGCAAGTCTTTGGCAAAATACGCGAACACGCCTATTGCTCCCAGCAACGCCAGCCCAGCCAAAAAAACCAGCGTTTTCGCCAGCAATTTCCAAAAATTCCCTTGTTTCGGTTTATTAAATTTTCTAGCCGTAAAAATAGGCTTCATAAGTCGCTATAATTAACTAATTTATATTTTTTAATTATTGTTTTAAATTCTCCGCTTTTTAATATTCTTAACTCTTGTTCCCGCTGTTTATTATAAGAACACTTGTAGCTTTTATCAAAATACCCTGGATGGCAAACAATTTCACAAGTGGGACTTTTAATATTTTTTATCCTGCTAAAAAACTTCTCTTTTCTTTTTGGATGCCAGCTAATAAATCTATCGGGAGTTTTTATTTTATATTCCCTTAACATCTTCCTGTCTTGCGTAAGTTTAGATCTGACAGGCAAATTATATCTCTGGGCTATTCTAATAACTTTTGGAAGATTATTTTTTGTTAAGTGGCAATGTTTGTGTCCGTCAAGATGGGACGGAATCTTCTTAAATTTATTTTTAAATTTTTTTACTCGATTCTCAATTTCCTCTAATGAGGCTTTTTCTTTAAGCTCTAAGTGAAGCCCGACGGAAATGTTTTTAAAAGTTAACAAATCTAGCGGCTTAACATATTTTCTATTTATCATTACAGTAATGCTGGAAACTATTCTTTTCCCGGCAAGTTCAAGAATGCCCCTATTAAACTCTTTGCTTAACCCGTAATCATCCGCATTGATGATAATTTTTAATGCATTCACACCGGCGAAATATCCTCTCGCGCTAAAAATTTTCATTTGATCAAAATTCACTACGATATCTTTTTTCGACTAACTTAATAAGCTCCTTGGCTACATTAACGTCGTGATTAGCTTCCTCAAATCCCTTAAACTGAGGTAATGAATTAGTTTCAATCACCCTGTATTTTTCTCCGTCTTTTAAAATATCCACTCCGACATAATCAAGTTTCATTTTTCTGGAAACTTTTTCAGCTAACCCAGCCATCTTATCATCAATAAATGATTTCGGTTTTCCTCCTAAAGAAATATTAGTTTTCCATTCTCCTTTTTGAGCGATTCTTTCAATTACTCCCAAAGATTTATTTCCAACAACTAATACCCTAAAATCAGACTTTATTTTATAATACCTTTGAAACAAGAATAAAGAATCATTTTCTTCTCTATCAATAAGAAATTTTCTTAAACTGTTTTTGTTTTCTAATTTATAAACGCTTTTCCCCACGCTTCCCTCTGCCATTTTAGCAATAATTGGAAACTTCAGCACTTTTTTTTGAGTTAATTTCGGAAGTTTTTCAGGGGAAGTAAAAAAATAAGTATCTATCCCGGAAATTTTATTTTGAGCAAAAAAGAATTGTTGAGAAATTTTATCCAAGCTTTGATATTCAGAAAAATATCGACTGTTTAAAAAAAATGTCTTACTCCCTTCAATATATTGTATAATTAAACGAAAAATTGTATTTAAATTCCTACTAACTTTTCTTCCGTTTATTTCAATGCGATAACGATCGCTACGCGGAATAATAGCATCGAATTCTTTTAAATCTTTCTTCTTATCACCGAGATAATTTCTCTTTTTATAATTGTTATTAAAAATCATATCTTCCCATTCCATTACATATATATCGTGATTTCTTTTTTCTCCTTCTTCCTTTAATCTTTTTACTGGGTGGACACTCTTATGATAAGTTAAAATACATATCTTCATATTATTTTTTGAAAAAATTTATTAAATTATTATAATAAGAGGCTCTGACTTTCATTTCTTCTTTTTCCAATATAATTCCTGGACGCGAATTAAACTCCAATAAATAAGGTCTCTGAGAGTCACTAACTAAAAAATCAACCGAATATAATCTCTTTTTGCCTTTAATATCAACCCGATTTATTTTTTTAGAAATTTTTTTTGCAATTTTTATAACTTCTTTTGGCAAATTTTTTTCTAAGATAAGTTTTATTTTCGCTCCTTGAGAAAGATTGGCAATAAATTTATCTTTAAGAGGAACGCGCACAAAAGAATGAATAATTTTATTATTTGCCAGTATAATTCTCAAATCGTGTTGCCCTTTCACAATACCCTGAATGCCCTTTCTGGTAACCAAAAATTCTTGAACGATAAAAGGAAATTTTATCGGACGAAAGTCGGACTTTTTATAAACTTTTATATTTCTACCTCCTGACCCGAAAAGAGGTTTTAAAATAATTTTTTCTGAACTGAGTTTTTTAAATTTATCAAGATCATTTTTATTCTCGATTAAAACACTTTTGGGAGAATATTCGATAAAATTTTTGTATGTTAGCCATTTATTGCTCATCAACTCGTTAATTTTGAGACTATTATAAAAAATAAAGTTTTTTTCTATAATTTTACGTCTATCCATTTCTGATTTACTGCGTATAAAAAGTGATCTATCATAAATTTCATCAGGAATAATATTTTCTTTCCATGCCCATTTTTTATTTTCGAAAAATAAGGCTTTTTGAAATAATTTATCTTTTTCACTGAAATCGCTAATAAACCCTCTGCATAATTTTATACATTTACTAGAAAAAAAACTAAACATATCTTCCGAACGCCGTAGCATATTTTCAGGAAATTTTTGGCTATAAAGGACAAGTATAATTTTTTTTGACATATCCTTATTTATTGACATCAATTAAAAATCTTCCCAAATTTCTTTTTCCGATGATAACAGGATATTTTAGTTGCGCCCGATCAATAATAGTGACTTTGGCCGAAACATTTCTTTTGTCCATAAAGAGATTCACTTTCACCATCGGACGGTAAGTAGTTCCATGCGAAGAATGGACTATTAATGCAGAATCGATATAGGGAACATTTTTTACAATATTCCAGCGCTCTTTTTTGCTTAAATCTTTTATATCTTGGTAGCTAATGTTTAATTTATCATACTCTTCAACCGTTTTCTCAAATCCTATTTCTTTGGCAATTTCCGAATCTATGGACGACCAGCCAGCGCCAGTGTCAATCTTGGCTTCTACTTCCACTTCTTTTCCTTTCCTTCCAATCAGTTTCACTTTCTCCACTGGTCCGATAACTCTCTTCCCTGAAATTTCTTCCACTTCTTCTTCCACTTCGCCGCCAAAAAGATTCATCCCCACTCTTACGCCCCTTTGCGCGGTTTTAATTTTAAGCCCGCTTATTCTCTCCAATCGTTCTTTAAGCCCGTCCAGATTGGCAATTTGGATGGACAGTCCGGCGCGGGCGTTAAGCTCTAGAAAGACAGGCCCATATTCCTTGTCTATGGCAATATCCGCCCCTAAAAATCCCAATCCCGATATTTCTTGGGCACGCACCGCCAGCTCAAGCATGCTTTTCCAATAGGGAATTTTTATTCCGGAAAGAAGCAAGCGCGTCCCGGGCGCGTATTCAATAATTTTGGTTTTACCTTGAACCGCCGAGGTAGTAATTCCCGTCGCTAAATCAATGCCTACTCCGACCGCTCCTTGCTGAAGATTGGCTTTCCCTCCCGACGCTTTTGTGGGAAGGCGCAACATCGCCATCACGGGAACTTTATTGTAAACAATTATTCTAATGTCGGGAATGCCTCTATAGGAATAGGGCTTGAAAAGTTTAAGTAGCTGCATTCTTTCTTCAAAAAAAGCTATGTCCGGAACACCGGAACTGGAAAAATTTCCATCAAGAACATTCCTGATGTGGCTTTTCAAGTCTTTTGTCGTAACAACGGATCTATCCGCTTTGACCCACGCATCTTCTCTTCCTTTTTTTCTTCCGTAAACCACTATTATGCCTTCTCCGCCCAGACCGCTGTTGGGTTTGAGCGCGAATCCGGACGGCAAAGAATTCCAATCAAAATTTTCCAAGTCCTCATAAGAGGAAATCTTGGCGATTAACTTGGGAACGGGAATGCCATCTTTCCTAAGAATTCTTTTACTGACTATTTTATTATCCGCGATTCTAATAGCCTTCTTTAAATTATTAGGTCTAACATAACTAAAATTGCGAGCATTCATTCCCAATATTTTTTTTCGGTTTTTTATTGCATTAAACATAATATTTCCCACAAATATACAAATTAGCTACAAATTTACAAATAAATCCGGCTTTTTCTAATTTAACATCTGTAAATTTGTAAAAAGATTCGTATATTCGTGGGCTACATTTTTTTCAAAATTTCCCTAAACCGGTAATATTCGGCAAACCTCAATCCTGTCCACTTGCCTAAAACAAAATTTATAGGAAGAGTAAAAAGGACCAGATATGGATAAGCTACTATAACACTTATCAGAATATCCCAGCTAGCGAGATAATATCCAATTAAAGAAATTACTAATGTTTCAACAGCTAATAATATAGCTGTTTTACTCCCTTTTTCTATTTGAGCAGTCACAAACTTTTCCACAATAGCAATCATAATAAGCAAAGGAAAAATAGAAACCGCCGCCAATCCTGTCCGATGAAGCGTTCCACCGAAAACCAATATGGTTAAAATGGAAAAAGCCACCACGCTTAAAGTTATGGCTACTCGGGGAAGATAAAGCAAGCGAAATTTTTTAAGAATGAAGCGGGTGATCATACCAATAAAAATAACACTTACGAAAATAATCACTCCGTATTTTATTCCGTTCACCCCCATAGCCAGAAAAGCGAAAGTTACAATTAAGGGAGTGTAAATCCCAAAAGCCTTTATGCCGACAACTTGCCGGAAAAAAGCGATCATGGTAGCAATAATTGGAAGCATTAGAATAAGTATAATTGTTTCCAATGGAACTCCCTGAGAAACAAAATAATTAATTAAAGGACTGATAGTGTTCATAGTAATGAAATTAAATTATTTAAAAATTAAATATTGTTCACATCTTCTCGCAAAACCGCGTTTTTTGAGAAATCCCCATAGCCAGCCACTAGGTCGATAATCTTCAATAAATCTCTAAATTAAGCTGTGCTTATATTTTTTCAATTGCCACGCGGTTTGATTTCTCAAAAAACGCGGTTTTGCGAGATAGCTTTTATGAAATATCTTTCAAATTATTTATTTTCCGGCTGTTTATGTGACAGATAGCCGCGGCTATAGCGTCAGCGGCGTCGTCCGGCCGGGGAATGGTTTTTAGTTTTAGAATACTTTTCACCATCAGCTGGATTTGTTTTTTTTCCGCCCGCCCATAACCGGTTAATGCTTGTTTAATCTGAAGCGGAGTATATTCAAATATGCTAACCTTTAATTTTTCCAAAGTCAACAGCATAGCTCCCCGCGACTGGCTTACTTTAACAGCGGTTTTCACATTTTTAAAAAAGAAAATATCTTCCACAGCCGCTTCTTGAGGCTTGTATTTTAAAATTATTTCTTCAATATCATCCGCTGTTTCTTTCAATCTTTGCGCAGTTGTTTTTTTAGGGGAAGTACTAATATGTCCATAAGCTAGTGGAGTAACTTTCCCCGCTTTTTCTCCTATTACCGCCCAGCCCGTTGTAGCAGTACCAGGATCTATGCCAATAACGCGCAACGCGCGAGTAGCATTATGTATCTTGTATTTGGTATTATGTATTTTTTTCATTTTTAAAAATCATACTTGATACATTATACAAAATACTTAATACTAAGTTTTTGACAATCTACAGATTATCAAAAACTTTCTGCACATCATCCTGTTCTTCTAACGCTTCCCGCAAAGACGCAAATTTTTGCGATTCTACTTTATCTACTTTCATAATATTTTTCGGCTTATATCCCGACTCGGAAATTTCAAAATTCCACATCACGCTGCCAATTCCGCCCAATTTGCCGCTAAATTTTCCTAAAATTGTTTTAATTTCGCTCACTGTCCGATTCTTATTATCCGTTAAGGTTTTTATAACCATCATTATTCCGCCCGGACCAAATGCTTCATAAATTATTTCTTCAATATTCGCTTGGTCTTTTAATTCTCCGGTTCCGCGCTTTATCGCCCTTTCAATATTATCCTTCGGCATATTAACCGCCCGCGCTTGATCAATAGCCAATTTTAATTTGAGGTTAGCGTTCGGATTGCCTCCTCTTTTAGCGGCAACGGAAATCAAGCGGCCCAGCTTGGTAAAAACATTCGCCCGCCTCGCGTCAGTCGCAGCTTTCTTGTGCTTTATGGTGCTCCATTTTGAATGTCCCGACATAATCGTTACTTTTTGCCTTCTCCTTTTTTTAATAGAAGCCTGCCTGCCGGCGAGGCAGAGATTAAGGAGTGGTGTTATGATTCAACAATAGCACCTTATTGCAGCAATTTCAATAAAGCAAAAATAAGAAACATCAACTCACCGCTTTTTTATTTTCAAAAAACCGTTTGACAACGCGAAGTGTTCCCCCTCTATAGTTAAGCTATAAAAAAAATTCAAAGTTCCTTAAAACAAAAAACAGGAAGTAGAAAATGTTAATGTTGCCGTATAATAAGGTAAAGCTTGATTATTCAAACCTAAAATATTTAAATATTAGTTTAAATAAAAGGTTTTCCCATTCTTTAAAACTTAAATTTCTGTGATTGTATCTCTAGACATATTCCCCAAGGTATAAAGGCAACTTTTCTTTCCTAATTCCTCCTTTAGCGGCTAGCTTTCTTTTCAGATATCCCCAAAATCCTTCCAGTCCGTTAATATGATTTCCTTTTTTGTCAGAGTATTCATTTTCACTGTGTTTTACAAATCTATAAACATATCCCCTGCTGGTAATTCCAGTATAGCCTCTTCAAGTATCCGAGCAAACGACTGATCCTTTTTTAACCTGTTTTTCTATTCTTGGATGTAAGTCAGAAGCTTCAACTCCAGCTACTAATTCAGACCAGACTTGCCTGTTTCGGCATAATATTCCAAAAGCTGGATTCTTTGGTCATTTCTATTTTAATCAAAGTTAATATTTTCAATAACTTATATTTGGGGATATTAACTCTGTCCAGAATAGTATTGGTAGAATGCTCCAGAATAAATTCGCTGATGATTTGTTTTGAGAATTTTACGAGAAATTAAAATTAGATTTTTATGCGGCGTGAAACATTTCCCGCATTCTGAACACTTTAATCTGCCGTCAGATAATTTGTAAAATCTCTTGTTTGAATTACACTTGGAATAGATGATTTTCATGCCAATAATTTATCATTATTGGTTCGGGGTTTTAAGCTTTGCCCTAATTTATTAAAACCTATTCGTTTCCATTCATTTTTAATTAGCTCCTCATTCGCGGGTTTTTAATTCGCAAGCCGCTCAATGCCCGTTAAAAAATCCGGACAAGATTAATGTTCCGACGATAACTAACACCACGGGAGCCAGAAATTCCAAGAAAGTTATTTTTTGAGTGATTTTGGAAAACTTGGAAGCCAAAAACAACGAAACGGCCGCGCCGAACACAAAACCAATTCCATAAGCGAAAATTTTTAGAAGCTCGCTGTTAGTGAAAAAAATGGAAGAAGTCACTATAAAATCATCAACACTGTTAAAAGCGTAAAGAAAAAAAGCGAAAGTAAATAAATGATATCCTTTTTTATCTCCGGGTTTCTTTTTAATTTTTCGCCGCCGCTTTTTTCTGGACAGCGATCTGATTTCCAAAAAACCGATCATAATCGGAATCAGCCCGGGCAAGCGCGTAAACAACGGGCGATCCTCCACATATTCGTTAAAATGGGAAAGATAAGCGGCCGCTAAAACTATCACGCAAACGGCGGCCAGGTTACCAAAAAACATAATCACTTTTTGGTGATGGCTTTTCTTTTTAAAAACGACCGACATAAACAAAAGATCGTCCAAGCCGGTTCCGTACCAAGTAATAAATCCGACAACTAAAAAAGATATGAAAATTTCCAGTCCCTGTGTTGGCATATCATATTACCCGCAAATTTACAAATCTTTTTACAAATATACAAATGGATTTCATTTTAAATTTATTATTTGTAGACTTGTAGCGGGATTTGCCTGCCTGCCGGCAGGCAGGTATATTCGTGGGTTTAATATATTTAATTTAACAGATTTATCCAATTATTTAAAGTCTGGTTGATTTCTTGAAATAATTTTTCTAAAAATTTCAAAGCGTAATGTTTGTCGCAGCCGGCCGGAGAATTAAAAGCGTAGCCGCCGCTTGTTCTTTTAACGGCGGAAACGCCTAAGACGGCCGCCGTATTTCCCGCTTTTTCAATTCTTAATTCCCCCGCTAATAATTCTAATTCCTTATTGCCGGATAATTCCAGCGACTGCCCGCCGATACACCTCTCATCTTCAACATCTTCCTCATCTTCGTCATTTTCAACAATTTCAACATCTTCATCATCTTCAACATTTAGAACAGCTTCAACATTTAGAACATCCGGAACGCTCTTCTTCGTCCATTGCCATTTTCCGCCTTTCATTTTTTCGTAAATTTCATCGTCTTTAACCCCGTCCTCTCTTTTGTATTTTATTTTGTAAGCGATTTTTCCGTCCGGATAACGCAATTCAATTCGGCACTTTTTATTATTCAATGAAAATTTAGAAAGGTTTCTCATTATTTTTTTAACTTTTCCCGGCCGGATAAAAAAATCTTCGCCGATCGGATGATTAGTTATTTTTTTGCTGGAATTGCCGGTGGCAATGCTCCAATTTTTCAGATTGATTTCTTTTTTGGATTTGTTTTTAATTTCAATCCACTCCAACTCGCTGTCTTTTCCTTTGGGATTAGGCAAAAGCCGGGTAATTCTCACCTTGGGACGGGGAAATTTTTTGACTTTGATTTTAAACTTTTTAATTATTTCTTCGCTTCCGTCAAAAACTTTTAAGCCGGCGGAATATTTTCCCGTCTCCTTATACTTATGCCGGGTTTTCTTTTTATAACTTTTACGCCCGTCGCCGAAATCCCAAACGACTTTTATTTTATCCTTGTCGGGATCGCTTATTTTGACTTTAAAATCAGCGTAAATATTTTTATAGACCTTCTTGTCTTTTTTAATTTCTATTTTCGGCAAGCTATTGAATTTATTCTCCGCGCCCGGAGTTAAAAATCGGCTCCAGCGCCAGCCGCGCCCGTTGAAGTTATAGGAAACATCCTCTTTGGCTTTGGAATAGAAAATGGAAAACACGATATTTTCATTGGGATCTAAAAAATAAATCGTTTCCGATCCGGAATTATTCATAGCGAATTTAAAATCGGCGCGATGAACTGCCAAAAATTTTTTGGATTTTATCAAACTATTTTCTGGGAAAATAAACTTTCCACTTTTAGAAGAATCCTTTAAAATCCATTGGCTTAAATCAATATTCTTATCACCGGAATTATAAAGTTCAATATATTCGTTCAGTTTTTCTTCACCGGAAGGGTTGGGCAGAATTTCGTTAATATAAACAGAATGGGAATAACTTTTTTTAACTTTAAATCGATTGACTTCTCCGGGAGTTAAAAAAGGCGTCCACTCCCATTTCCCGCCCTTAAAACTGTAAGAAAAATTTTCTTTCGCCTTGCCATAACCAACGCTATCAATTTCGTCCCCGTTAGGATTAAATAATTTAATTTCATCGCCGTTATTGTTCAGCGAAACGGTCTTATAAAAAGCTGAATATTTTTTCGGCGCTATAATTCCCGATAATTTTTTTCCTTTTTTGTTTCCCTTTTTCAAAATATTCGCGTCTTTAAACTCCCAGTTTTCCAAATCAATTTCTTTATCGCCATAATTGTAAAGTTCTATGTATTCATTTTCCCTGTCGCTCCCCTTTGGATTGGGAAGCAACTCGTTTATCCTTATCTTAGAATAATAAACAGTTAACGCATTATTATCGGCTTTGTTGCTATCCTCGCTATCATCGCTTTCACTGCTATTACTTTTACTATTATTTTCGCTTACATTTTCATTGGTGAAATTATCACCATTATCACCACTATTAACATAAGAGCTATTTTGCGGATTAGGATTTTTCTGCGTAAAAAAGTCAGCGCTGTTATCATCAGTATCTTGAATTATGCCATTTACACTTTTTCTCTCTATGCTTTGGCTATTCTTTAAATTATTGGCATCCACGGCCCTTCCTTCAAAATCATTGGCCTCTCCCCAACCGACTTTATCAATCAAGTTTTCGTTTTTATCGTATAGTAAGATTGTGTTGTGTTTTGCCAAAAAACTATTTGTCGTATATTCATCGTCAAAAAAAGCCAAACCGGCATAACAATTCTCTGTTTTATTTTTTCCGCAGTTAGCCCTTGGCGTGATTAAAAAATAACCGCGGGCGGGAATTATTCCTTTAATATTATTCAGGACATTGTATTCTTTTCCGCTTTTCGTCTTTCTTTTTAAATCCCAGCCATTAAGATTTATTTTGCTGTCCGTCCGATTATATAACTCAATAAATTCATCATTGGCCGTTTCACCGCTAATTTGAATCTCACTTATAACAACATGCTTAACATCTCCCGCCGCGAAAATTTCCCCAACAAAAAAACCCAAACCAGTTGTCAGGGCAATAACCGCTATTAAAAATACTCTCCTTATTGGAAAAGCCTTCATCCGCGCCAGTTTTTTTTATTCGTCCAGCAAATGAGCCGCTTTTTGTTCCGCTGTATGGATAGCTTTCCCTAATTTTCTGGCCTCCCGCCGCTGGGCCTTTTCCTGAAGCTCCATAATAATTCCTTTAATTTTATAGGGATCGGGCACATGCCAAAAAATAAACCGAGTCACTGTCCCGGCTGTTTGGATATGCACATCCCCGTAATTTAAAACACTGGGAATTATCCCTTCTATTTCCGTAGTGACGTCCTGCACTTTTGGCAATTCCAGCTCGCTTATGTGGCGCATAAAAAGCCCTTTCTGCTCAACATTAATAATTCGCTTGTCGGTAATAATCCAGACATCAAAATAATAATCAATCCAAATTAAAAAAGCGTAAAGCCAAATCAGCATAGAAAAACTGCTTTCCAGAAAAAAAATTAGTGGCTGGAGTTTCGCTCCGCCAAAATCATCCAAAAAATAAGGAAAGGCGTAAAAACTAAAAATTAAAAGAAGCGCCATTAAAAAAACCACTAGGAACTGCTTTAGAATATCAAACCAATGGCGGCGAACCACCAATAAAATTTCCTCGTTTGGATTTTGTCCTCTAAAATGAAATTTTTGAAATCTTTTCATAATAGCATGTCATTCCGGAATTTTTTCTGAAATGAAGTGGAAGAAAAAATATCCGGAATCTAGGTTAATTAAAATCTGAAAGCCTGAGGTAAATGAAAGCGTAGATTCCGGATATTTTCTCCGTTGCTACTCCGAAAATTCCGGAATGACATATAGTTTCGCTCCGAAATTTTCCGGAATGACACAAGGTAAAACTTCCTAAAAATTGCCGCCTCCCAAATTAATAAAATCAAACATCTGCTCCCACGGGACGGAAAAAAATAAAACCATATTGGAAATTAACAGAACGCTAAAAACAGAAATAAAAACCACCAGCATAACTAAAGAGCTGGTTTTATTGATGGAATATCTGACAATATGAAAAACAATAAACAAAGCCGCCAGCGCAAAACTGAGAAAAATAACACTATAAAAAATTCCGATAATGTTTGACATATACTATACAGTAAGTAGTAAATATTGCGGAATAGAAATTATAAATCAAATCCCTAGTTACTGATTACTGATTACATCAATTTCTCCTGCCTCTCTTCCGGAAAATCGTAACCCAGATGCTTAAAGGCATTTTCAGTGGCTACCCGCCCCTTGGGTGTGCGGGCCAGGAATCCGAGCTGGATTAAATACGGTTCGTAAACATCTTCAATGGTTTGAACTTCTTCAGAAGTAGCGGCCGCTATAGTCTGCACTCCAACCGGACCGCCTTTGAATTTTTCAATAATGGTTTCCATAATATGCCGATCGGTCGGTTCCAGTCCCAGCTCGTCAACTTCCAGCATTCCCAGAGCTTCTCTGGCAATTTTTTTATTTATTAAATCGTGGTCATTAACTTGGGCGAAATCGCGCGCTCTTTTAAGCAGGCGGTTGGACACTCGGGGAGTTTGGCGACTGCAAGCGGCTAGTTCCAGAGATCCATCCTCGTCAATATCAATATTTAAAATTTGGCTGGAGCGCTCAATAATCTTTTTAATTTCCTCGTTAGTGTAAAAAGTCAGGCGATGAGTAATGCCGAAACGGTTGCGCAAAGGATTGGAAATAGATCCCAATCGCGTAGTGGCGCCAATTAAAGTGAATTTAGGCAAGTCCAGCTGTAGCGTTCTGGCAGAAGGGCCTTTACCCACAATAATATCCAGCTTATAATCTTCCATAGCCGGATAAAGCACTTCTTCCACCACTTTATTTAACCGATGGATTTCATCAATAAATAAAACATCGCCGTCCTGAAGATTGGTTAAAATAGATCCCAGATCCCCCACTCGCTCAATGGCTGGACCGGAAGTTACTTTGACGCTTACACCCATTTCCTTGGCAATAATATAAGACAGAGTGGTTTTTCCCAGCCCAGCAGGCCCATAAAGAAGAATATGCTCAATCGGCTCTTTCCTTTTCTTGGCGGCTTCAATGAGAATGCCTAAATTTCTCTTGGCTTTTTCCTGCCCCACATACTCGGAAAAACTCTGCGGCCGCAGAGTAATATCCAGTCTTTTGTCTTCTTCTTTTTCTTTGGAATTAGTAATTGCCATGTAGTTTGTATTGTGTAGTTTGTATTATGGGATATGCGAATCAAACTCTTTTCCCTTAATACTTACTGCATAATACTTACTGCATTGTACCATTGCTTGACAAAAAAATAAAGCTATGCTAAGTTGGAATGTCTGAGAAGAAAGTTCATTCATTTTCATAAATATGCAGGCAATTGAGGATTACTATCTTTTATCCTCAATTTAGGGGACTTTTTTGTCCAGACACGGGCAGGGCGGCTTCGGCGGCGCTGTTCCTCGACACTGTTCTCTCCCCGAGGCCCCTGTACCTCGGGATGTCTGCAGATTTATGGAAAGGAAAATAATCACTTTATTTCCTTAATCTCCTCTCTTCCCAGTTCTTGATTTATTTTTTTAATCAAGCTTTGGCGGTTCAGCCAGATTTCATTGGCCCAGTTGGAACTTTGGGTTTTTATGAAAATTTTTCCTTTTTTATAAAAACGGGGTTGGATATTTTCTCCGCCCATTCTGCCGTATTCCTTTTTTATAACTTTTTCAAAAATATAAAAAACAGTCTTTTCATCCAAGTCTATTTTTTTGTTGAAATTTTTTCTGGCTAAAAAGTTTTTTAGAAGCTTCATTTTTTAAATATGGGCGCCATGAATCATGTCATTCTTGCATATACCTACTGATTCACTGACAGTTTTTTAAAAAATAACACAGGGCTTTTTCCTTGATATGGTTGTAAATTATTATACACTCCCGAAGGCAATAAAGTAAACTGTTTTTGAAAATTCAAGAATTTAGAGCCCCTTTTTTTGATTAAGAGCGTAGACTTCATTG
>JAGGSH010000036.1 GCA_021159185.1 bacterium | reverse complement strand
AAAAAAAAAATTTTTTTAAAAAAAAGCGTTATGGGAAAAAAAAATGTTTTTTTCAAAAAATACCAGTTGGAAACCGCCCGATTGAAAACTTTTAATAATAAAAAAAATATTCCACTGCCTAAAAAAGAAAGGACAAAAATAAGCGGAAAAATTTTTGAAATTAGGAAGTGATGATTTTACTATCTCTGATTCTTTTCCGAAATCCAGAATAAAAAGGCATAAGCGTAAAATACAAAACCAAAAAAAATTATATACCATTAAATTGCGACCGCACCGCAGTGGTATATAATCCTTGGAAGTTGGAAATTAAATTAAAATGAATTAAAATAAAGTAGAACAAAATCAAAACTAACTAAGATAACATGATAAGAGAAGCTTGGAATGCGAGCGGCAGACAAGCCTGTCTGGCATAGCCAGAGAATCCAGAATGCCCTCCTATGTCATTCCGTCCGCAACGGCAGACGGGAATCTAGCTTGCCTGCCGGCAGGCAGGGATAAAGTCACTAGCTTAAAAAAACACTCTAGATTCCCGCTTGCGCGGGAATGACATAAATGCGGGAATGACATAAAAAAATAAATCGGGAATGGCATAAAGAAGAACCTGGGAATGGCATAAAAAATGACCTAGCGTATCTTGCAAGTAAATATGTTCAATTTAACTAAAAAAATAAAACTTGCTTCTGCTTGGGAAAAAAGATATAAGATTCTAAGAGTCTTTGTTTTTCTGGCCTTTCTTGCTGGAATGTTTTGGATGGGCTATTTAATTCTTTTTCCTTCCCAATATTTCAGCTTTTCTCTCCTCCATCCGAATAGCTCTAAAAATACCCTTGTCGGTTTTCAAAAATTTGAGGATAAATTAATTTTCAATGCCGCCTCTGCCGGAAATTTTTCCAAAGCGAAAATAAGCTTCTTGCTAAAAAAAGATTCAGCGCCTTTGGAAAATAATAAACTTTCCGTAAGAAAATCGTACCAAGCATTTTTCTATCCGACAGGAGAAAATATTTTAAGTCCCGCCGATTATTCCATAAATTCACTGGTGTCATCGGGAAAATCAGTTTTCATTATCGGACATAATAAAAAGTTTCCCATCAATAATCCCCGGACCTTTGAACTGTCCGGTTTTAGTTGGAATAATGTGAAAACTGCCGACGGAAAAGATTTAAGCCAATATAAAAAGCAGGGTCTTTTCACTATAGACAACGCCCACCCAAGCGGAACAGTTTTTTTAACTAAGGAAAATAGCAAATATTTTTATATTCAAGATGAAGAAAGGCATGAGATTAAAGGAGAAGCGCTGGCTAAATCCGACTTGCGAAAAAAAGCGGTGCTGGCAGAAGAAAAAGGGCTAGTGATAAAAAAAGAATGCTCGCTTAAAAAAAGTTTTTTCTTTGCCAATCATTATAGTTGCGCAATTCCGATTGACGAATTGAATCCGTTGATTGGCAAGGATTATCAATTTGAAATTAATTTTGGCGATGATATTGAAGTTGAAAAAATAAGTGTTGTTATGCGGAAAGTGGCTGATTGGAAAAGCTTTAAGCTTTCTCTTTCAGAAATTAAAAGTAAAATATTTTTAAGATATGGATTACAATAAGAAAACATCTAAAAACTTTTCCGCACTGGCTTATAAAATTCTCAATGACATTTTGGTATTTTCATTGATCGCTTTTTCTTTATTTTTACTGGCCGAAAACGCTCTTCCCGGAATTATTTCAAACCATTTAAGTCTTCTGAAATTAATTTTAATAATTTTTGCCATTTTAGAATTAATTGTATTTCTGGGAAGAAAAAACGATTTTCAATTTAGCGCATCTGATAAAAAAAATCCGCCAATTCGGCGGATAGGCCTGACTACTAACAAACGGACTTGGAAAATATTTCTTACTGCTCTAACTATATTTTTTCTTATCTTAATCGCTAACTCCCTTTTTAGATTCAGCCTTTGGGAAATTTTGATTATCACTCCCCTATCTTGTTTTGTTTTGATTTATTTTTACAAAATTCTTTTTATTCCTTAATCATAAAAAATCCTAGCGTTATTTACAGTCTCGTTTTATGTCATTCCGGAAAATTTTGGAGCGAAACTTTATGTCATTCCGGAATTTTCGAAGTAGCAACGGAGAAAATATCCGGAATCTACGCTTTCAATTATCTCAAGCGTAAAAAAATTTTAGTAACGCTAGATTCCGGATATTTTTTCTTTCGCTTTCCGCTAAAGGCGGACAGACGCTCTAGAAAAAATTCCGGAATGACAAATAGAAAATTTACAATAAAAACAATCTTATGAAATCTGGCTCTTAATCCATTCCAGTGTTTCTCGCGCGCATTTTTCCCATGAAAATTTCTCAATCTGCTTCTTTCCTTTGATAATCATTAAATTTTGCAATTCTTTGTCGCTTAAAACTTTTTCAATTTTCCCGCGTAATTCTTCAGCGTCAGAGCCCTTAAAATATTCCGCCGCTTTTCCTCCTACTTCCGATAAACTGGAATTTCTGGCGCAAATCACCGGAACGCCGGAAGCAAAAGCTTCCAAAATCGGAATGCCAAATCCTTCATACAGAGAAGGAAAAATAAAAATGCCGGCGTTTTTATATAAAACTGCCAAATCCTCAAAACTTATTTTGCCGGTTAATATGATATCTTTTTTGAAGGGGCTTTTTTTAATTTTTTCTATCGTGCTTTCCCACATCCAAGCTTTTCCTCCAGCTAGAACCAATTTCAAATCTCGTAATTCATAATTCTTAATTTTTAATTCTTTTTTATATAACTCAAACGCCTTAATTAAAGTTTCTAGGTTTTTGCGGGGCTGGATAGCGCCAACATACAATATGTAGTTTGTAACTTGTAACTTGTAGCTTGTAAGAATTTTTTTTACTTTTTCCTCAGGAAATTGCCGGTGAAATAATTCCGCGTCAAAGCCGTGGTAGATTACTTTTATTTTTTCTTCTTTAATTTTAGGATAAAATTTCAAAATATCTTTCTTGGTTGACTGGGAAACGGCGATAATTTTATCAGCGTTTTTTATCGCCTGGCCGGCTAAAAAATTTAACTTAAATAAATCTTTTTTAGGAAAATGGTCGGGAAAATATTTAAAGGCCAGATCGTGAATTGTTACGATAGTTTTTAGATCATTTCTTTTTACGGCGGGCAAGTTGTGCATTGGCATCCATAAGGCGTCAGGATTATCTTTCCAAATTTCCCAAGCAAAGCGAGTTTGCGTCCAAAGAAAAGGAAAATCCGCTTTTTTGATTTTGTAATTTTCTAATTCAGGCGGAGTTAATTCCGAATTAAAGTTTTTTCTATGGTAAATTAAAAATTCGTCATTGGGCGAAATTTTCCCAAAATGGCGAAGCAAATTAAGCAGATACACTCTGGTTCCGTCTATTCTATTATGATCCAAATCAGCCGCTTGAATGGCAATTTTCATAATGATATAAATCGCTAATCTACGCCAATTACTTTCCAATTTTCACTAATATATCGCGATACATTGAACATGCGTTGTCCGGGCAGGATTTGCCCTGTCATGCGACAGAGCGCCACGTCGGATGACGTGGCGAACTTGCGCATCACGGAACTCCCGCGTAAAGTTCGGGGACAGGGATTTGAACCCCGATTTACAGGACCAGAACCTGGCGTCCTACCATTAGACGATCCCCGAACTTTAAGCGGGACAAGCGCCTACTAAATATCATAACTAACTGCCTACTAAAAAACAAGAGGCAATTTTTTGCCGGTTTATAAACAGTCCGCTAATCGCGGACTGTTTACTATAACTCGATACTATCTATCTCACTCTTACTGCCACATATTTACGCGCTTTATTTCCGGCTTTATCGTAAGCTCTCACCTGCAGAGTGTAAATTCCGCGGGGAGTGCTGGCGGGAATTACCATCGCGGCTTTCTTGGTTTTCTTCTTTTTGCCGTTAAAGTAATACTTATAATATTTCACTTTGTCATTGTCAGTGGCTTTCCACCAAATCTTATCTCCGGGACGCTTGACTAGGAATGTTGACAGATCGGTAATCTTGGGTTTTTTGGAATCCACTTTGACATAATATTTTCCCGATTTATCTACCTCGTTCCCGTTGCTGTCAATGTATTTAAACCTGAACGAATAAGTTTTATTCTTTTTGACTTTTACTTTCACTTTCCAACTATTATTTTTAATATCAACTTCTTTCTTTAACTTTTTGTCCACCCACACTTGCACTATTCCATCTTCAATCCCTTCCGCGGTTCCTTTGAAAGAAAATTTCTTGGATTTGGAGCATATTTTCTTGGATTTAGGAAAACTTAACTTTTTCTTGCCGCTTATTTTTAATTTTGGCTTGGAAACTTCTATCTCTTTGGCAATTTCCTCTTCCTCTCCATCCTCTCCCGCGTATTCGCATTCCTCTAAAGTTATGGCGCCGCTGGCATCACAGCTCGCCGGAGAACTGGAAATAACCGTTCTAATTCTAGTTCCGTCCGGCCGACATTCTCCCCAATCAGAATAAGTGAAGCTGGCGCAAGCAGGTAAAGCGTATACGCATGCTTCCGTAAGAATCGGATTTCCGCCGGAACAATTCTCCGGAGATCTGGACGCGACCGTCCTTGATCTGGTGTTATTCGGTTGGCATTCTCCCCAGTCATTGTAAGTAAAACTGGCGCAAGTTGTCACTCCCGTGTAATTACAGCTCTCTGTAAGTTTTGGATCACCACCAATACAGCCATCCGGAAAACTGGACGCGACCGTTCTTGATCTGGTGCTATTCGGCTGGCATTCTTCCCAGTCATTGTAAGTAAAACTGGAGCAAGTCGGCGGAACATACACGCATTCCTGTACAGTAAACGGATTACCGCCAACGCAATTTTCGGGAGATCTAGTTAAAATGGTTCTGGTTTGCGTTCCCCCCGGTTGGCAAGCCCCCCAATCAGAGTAGCTAAAACTTTCGCAAGTTGGCATATCAACAGTGATTGTAGAGTTAATAACAGACGCTAAAATATCCGTTCCTTCTCCGTCATCTCCGATTCCATCCAATATTGCATCCGAATCATCATAACTTCCCGCGGTAAAATTAAAAGTTATATTATCAGCCGCTACTGATTGCAACGCCCTAAAAGTAAGCGTAGCAATTACTCCGGAAGAAGTATTCACTCCTCCGCTCGGCTTGGATAGCGTAATATCTATTATGCCGTTTACGGTATCATTAGACACAATCTCGCAAGGCTTGCCATTATAAACGCAGGTGTTATTGCTGGAAAAAACAGAGTTATCGGTGTTCCAGTTTTCAAGATTGAAATTACTCGTATCGTAATTCACAATCGCCCTCACTGCCACTACATCATTATCATTAGTGTTTAAAATTATATCCAGATCAAAAGTTTCTCCGGTGGAAACATCTTGCGTAGCAGGATCTAAACTTAGAATCGCAGTTTCTCCTTCTGCTTCCGAAATAGTCTGGATATTCAGCGCGGTCCCCCAAATTAAAGCGCTCACTGATCCGGCAAGGAAAGCAATCAAAAAAACTCCTTGCCAAGTTTTTACTTTGGTCTTCTTAATTAAAGTAAAAGTTTTGCCCCACTGTGAATAAGCGCTTTCAACGGTTTTATCTATGGGTCTTTTTTTCCCTTTATTTGACATTTTTTTTATAATTTTATTTGTTTTTTACGCAACTACAACTATTGGGCATCGTTAATTAAATTAATAACATCCGCTAACGCCACAATGCCCGCCAAGGAATTATTTTCATCAATAACCGGCAATAAGCAGAGCTCATTTTTTCGGAATAGATTTACCAATTCAGTTATTTTCGCATTTGGAGAAACTGTGATGCATTCTTTTGTCATTATATCACTAGCGACAGCATTTACTATTTTTTTAAATTTTTTCTTTTGATCTCCGGAAACTTTTTTGTCAAGTTTCAAATCTTTTATAAAATTAGCATACGACGGCAAATAAATGCCCAGAGGATCTTTAGTAAAAAAATCCGTTTCGGTTATAATTCCAACCAGTCTACCCTTCTTTACTACTGGAACGCCGTGTATCCTGTGTTTTATTAATTTATCAGCCACTTTATTTATTTTCGTTTCGGGAGAAACAAAAATAACATCCTTCGTCATTATATCTTTAACTTTCATAATCAATACCAGTTATTTTGCAAATAAAACTTTAAAGCTGTTATTGCCATTCCTCCTTAAGCCAAATTATAAAGCATTTTTTAAAATTTAACCAGTGTATGTATCCACAATTAAATTATTATACCAATGTTGCCAACAACCCGCCAGCTTGCTATCATTAATCTAGCTTAAAAATATTTTACCGCATTCTAATCTATTATACAATATCTATGTTCGCAAAAAAGAAAAACAATAAATCCGTCTGCGTAATCGGCCTGGGTTATGTCGGGCTTCCTTTAGCGACACAGTGCGCTTTAAAGGGATATAAAGTTTACGGATTGGATTATGACGAGAAGAAAATTAAGAAAATTAGCTCCGGCAAAAGTCCGATTAAAGAAAAATTTTTAGACGAAAATTTATCGCAAGTAAATTTGAAAGCTTCTACTGACAGCAAAATTATCAGGAAAGCCGACATTATTCTAATTTGCGTTCCCACTCCCGTGGATAAAAACTTCTATCCTGATCTTGAACCGATTAAAAGCGCCGCGGAAGCTGCCGCTAAAAATTTAAAAACAGAAAGAAGGCCTTTAATAATCATTGAATCTACCATCAATCCCGGGGTATGCGAAGAAGTGATAGAACCTATCTTTAAAAAAGCCGGTTATAAAATCGGAAAGAATTACTATTTGGCGCATTGTCCGGAAAGAATCAATCCCGGCGATCCTAAATGGAATATAACTAATATACCGCGCGTGGTCGGCTCATTCAATAAAAAAGGCCTGGAGCTGGCGCTTAAATTTTATCGGGACATAATTGACGCAGAAATTTATCCTATGAAATCTATTCGCGAAGCCGAAGCGGTTAAAATAGTGGAAAATTCTTTTCGGGATATAAATATCGCTTTCGTGAACGAATTGGCCAAATCTTTTGACCGCATGGGAATTGACGCGGTAGATGTAATTAAAGGAGCTTCCACTAAACCTTTCGCTTTTATGCCCCACTGGCCCAGTTGCGGAGTAGGCGGACACTGCATTCCTGTTGACCCTTACTATCTTATTGAACGGGCCAAGCTGTCCGGGTTTGACCACGAGTTTTTAAAAATTGCCAGAAAAGTAAACAATTCTATGCCCGCTTATACGGTGGAATTGCTCCAAGACGCGCTTAACGAGATTAAACTGCCGTTAAACGGAACCGCGGTAGGAGTACTGGGGCTTTCTTATAAGGCCAATGTGGACGATCTTAGGAAAACGCCCGCTCTTAAAATAATAGAAAAGCTAAAAAATCATAAAGCCAAAGTTTTTGTATTTGATCCCTACTTTCCTCAAATGTCCAATGTTAAAAATCTAAACGCTTTGTTAAAAAAATCAGACGCTGTCATATTAGCGTCTGACCATAACGAATTCAAAGAAATTAATCCTGAAATTTTTAAAAAACAAAAAATTAAAGCCATTATTGACGGAAAAAATTGTTTAAACAAGAAAAAAATTGAAAAGTTTGGTATAATATATAAAGGAATAGGAAGATAGGATAAAATTTCTAATTTCTAATTTCTAACACCTAATCAAATCCCAATTAAAAAATGACAAATGACCAAAGTTTAGTCATTGGGAATTTGGGCATTGGACATTGATTAGAAATTAGAAATTAGAAATTCTCAGGATATGTTTCATTTATTAAAACTTATAATCTGGATAGTGGGCTTTGCCGTCATAGCCGCTTTCGCGTTGGATTATTTCGGTTATGAAATAAACCGCAATTATTTTAATGAAAGCAAAACAGAGTGCCAAAAAAGATTAAAAGAATGCCAAAACGAACTCCTCCACCAAGGCATAGACAACGCCCGATGTAATTTCAACTGCGTTGACCCGAAATTGATAATCAAGAAGAAATAAGCCATGAAACTAATCATAAACCTTCCCGCTTACAATGAGGAAGAAAAAATTGGAGAAACCATTAGAAAAATCCCCCGCCATTTGAAAGGATTCAGCGAAATTTTTATTCAAGTGATTAACGACGGATCTGAAGATAAAACTATCCAGGCCGCTAAGAATGGCGGAGCTGATTTTATTTTTTCCCATAAAGTCAATCGCGGAATCGGAGTAACTTTCCGGACAGCGGTGGAAAAAGCCCTAGAAAACGGCGCGGACATTATGGTAAATATAGACGCCGACGGACAGTTTAATCCCAGCGACATTTCCAAGCTTGTCCGGCCCATCCTTGATGGAAAAGCGGATATGGTAAGCGCCGACCGTTTTGGAAAGCACCAAGCCAAAAACATCCCATGGATAAAAGATTTTTTAAACAGAACGGCCGCTTGGATTATCGGAAAATTTCTTAACCACAAAATTAACGATCTCACCTGCGGATTTAGGGCGTATAACAGGGAAACACTTTTGCGGCTCAACTTGCCCGGAAATTTCACTTACACGCAGGAAGTAATCATTGACGCCATCGGAAAAAATTTGAAAGTCGCGTGGGTTCCCGTTGAAGTAACTTACTTTCAAGATCGCCAATCGCGAGTAGTAAAAAGTGTTTTCCGCTACATCAACAACAGCACTAGAATTATTCTCAAAGCCATCCGCGATGTCCGACCGATGAACTTTTTCGGAATTCCCGGAACAATCTTAGTATCAATTTCTTTCATATTTTTCGCTATCTTTCTCTGTTTTTATTTTCAAGAATTTAAAATATCTCCTTACAAAAATTATCTTCTTCTTTCCATCGCTCTCCTATTGGTTGGTATGCAGTTTTTAATATTCGCTCTCATCGCCGATATGATAAAAACCAACCGCAAAATCACCGAAAATCAAATATACTGGATTAAGAAAGAAAAATATAAAAAAATTTCTAATTAACAATTCCTAATTTCTAATCAATTCTTAATGATAAAATATCCAATGACTAATTTTTTGGCATTTGGCATTTTATTAGGAATTAGGAATTAGGAATTAGGAATTAGGAATTAGGAATTAGGAATTTGCGAACTTAGTAAGAATCGCGATTCTAAAATATCTAGAAAAATGTCAGAAAAAACTAGAATTTTGTTTATCTCCCGCGCTTATCCTCCAATTTTAGGCGGAATTGAAAACCAGAATTACGAAATCGCCAAAGCGCTTTCTGAAATCGCGGAAGTTAAAATTATCGCCAACAAAAAAGGCAGAATATTCTTGCCGTTTTTTGCCCCATACGCGCTTATAAAAGCGCTTCTTTTATTTAGAAAATATGATGTTTTGCTTTTAGGCGACGGAGTCTTGGGAATTATCGGCTGGATATTGAAAATATTTTACAAAAAGCCGGTTATTTCCATAGTTCACGGATTAGATTTAACCTATAAGATGCCACTCTACCAAAAATTATGGATCGGTTTTTTTATTAAAAAGCTGGATAAATTAATTGCCGTTGGAAATCAAACCATTAAAGAAGGAGTCGCGAGAAAAATGCCAGAAGAAAAATTTGTTTTTATTCCCAATGGGGTAGATACGGAAAAATTCAAAAGGGATAAAACCAGAGATATTTCCAATTTGGTTATTAAAGAAAAATCCAGCGAGCGAAAAATTATCTTAACTTTGGGACGGCTGGCTAAGCGGAAAGGCGTGACCTGGTTTATAAATAATGTAATGCGCCAGCTAGATAAAAACATTATTTATGTAGTTGCTGGTGAAGGAAAAGACAAGAGAGCTATAGAAAAAGCTGTCAAAAAAAATGATTTACAAAATAGAATAAAGTTATTGGGAAATATAAGCAATGAAGAAAAATTAAAGCTTTACAATAACGTGGATGTTTTTATCCAGCCTAATATAGAAGTTAAGGGCGATATGGAAGGATTCGGCTTGGTGGTTTTGGAAGCGGCCTCATGCGAACTTCCGGTCGTGGCTTCAAATCTGGAAGGATTGAAAGACGCCATCCAGAACGGCCAAAACGGTTTTTTAGTTAAGCCTTACGACAGCGAAAGTTACAAGAAAAAAATAGAATATTTATTAAACGACGACGGCTTCCGAAAAAAATTCGGCCAAAGAGCCAGAAAATACACGATTGAAAATTACAGCTGGGAAAAAATCGCAGGGAGGTATTTGGAGGAAATTGGAAAAGTGATTAGTAATCGGTAATAATAAAAAAGCCGTGGCTAATAGCCGTGGCTTATGCATAATCAACTTTATTTATCATTTCGGGATTAGATTTCCAGCGGATACCGATATTCTTTAAGCGGACTTATTGCATCGTATAATACACCGAAGTTCCAAAATAATGCTTTTTCTAACATCGTCCTGTCTGAATTTCTCCATTTTGCGTAACACCACTTAAAATAGTTGCTGTAACCCAAGAAACCGCCGCCTGTCGCTACAAAATCCATAAGATCCAACACAAGCATGGTTTCATAAATTATCTCATGCTTTTGAGCAACAGTTCGAAATTTGTGATTTGCGATAATAGAACCGGTGGCTATTACGAAAACTATTATTAGCGCGACAAAAATCTTCATTACATTTTTCATTGATTATGCGCCCCCTTTTTAAATTCAAATTTAAAGTTACATTTCTACTTCACTGGAAATAGAACATAGCAATAGCCTTTACTATGATACTTTATACAAACAAATTGTTATAATATTGTCAAGGCTTTTTGGCTCTTTTTGGCTCTTACTACATTCAAACATGAAAGCCCCTTTTTTGTTTTTTTAAAAATATTGTGCCTGAAAAATTTTCCAAAAAACCAAATTTCAGTTTCTTCCATCATTTAGAAACGATCGTTTCTAAATGATGGAAAAGTGTTTTTTATGCTACACTATAACAAGCCGTGCTATGCACTTATATTATATTACACCCTAAATTTGAAATGTTTTTCTAATCTCTTTTTATTTTTTATAAAATCAGTGACAATAAAATTAACATGATTATGCGCATTCAACTCTTTTGTTAAGCAATCTATCTCGTTTTCATAATCCACCGGCGACACCCATACCGATTTTTGAAGTTCAAAAAAATCAATTTCTTTGAGGTGAGCGCGAAATATATCTCTTTTTATTCTTTCCTTTTCAGGTATGTCAAAAATAATTATTCTCCATTTTTTATCCCAGTTCTTCAATTTTTTTGGCTTTATCTTCTTTCCGCTATATTTTTTCACTTTTGTTGTTCCTTTTTCGGTTAAAACTACATCCACTGTTCCGTCCGGATTTTTCTTTGTGGAAATTAGTTTTAGATCATATAACCTTTTTAGTGAACGCTGAAAATTAGCTCTATGCCTTTTTTCCTCCCTATTTATTTTTTTCCACTCCCAACCGATAATTTTTACGACTCGAAAACATTGCCTGGGATTTCCAGAAAGTCCTATCGTTAAACCTCCTAACAAAAGCAATAATATTTTCTTTTGAACAGATCCGATTCTCATTTATTTGAAAAATCTTTAGATTTTTTACGCGACGTTTATTTCAATATTGCCGTACCTTAACATTATCAGCATACCACAATTCTCATCATTTAGAAACGATCGTTTCTAAATGATGAGAATTGTGATTAGGAGATAAGCGGAGATGAGGATGCAGTAAGATGAAGCTGAAGTGGATAGAATCTTAAAAAAATACCAAAAATAGGATAGGCAAGCGTGTGAAAAGCATATTCACACAAAAGAAAAACGCTTTGCTTTTTCTGAAAGTTGCTGTAATAATAAAGAATATAACTAACCAATGCTTCATCTAATAGCTTCGCGTGTTTTATGGATTTAGCTAATTTTTTGCAAGACCAAATTTTATTTTACATTTCCATAGTTCTGGTTCTTTTTCTGCCGGGATATTTTTTGTTATTGGCTGTTTTTGGAAAAAAATGTTTTTCCGATTTGGAAAAATTTGTTATTTCTTTTGGCTTAAGCATTGCGTCTGTAAATTTTTTGTTAATCCTTTTGGGAAAAGCGGGGTTTTTAATAACAAAAAATTCTGTGCTGATAACGATTGCGTTATTTTCGGCTGTTTGCTATGGAATTTATAAATTTCGCCAAAAAGCAAGTTGTCCGCTGTCGCAATTTAATCTTAAATCAAGAATTGAAAAATTGAAAAATTGTAAATTGATTGAAAATTGTAAATTGAAAATTGTAAATTTAGACTCAAGAACTGTTCTCATTGTCCTTCTGCTTTTTCTCACTGTATTCATAAAAACAGCCTATTTAAAAAACAGCATCTTCCCCACTTCCACCGACTTGGGACATCATATGTACTGGTCAAAAGTTATTTCCGAAACCGGACAATTGCCCGTTTACGCGAAAAGTAAAATAATTGAAATAAACGGACATTACCAAATCAGCCAGCCGCGCCCGATTGCCGATTTTATTATCGGCGAGCATCTGATTTTCTCCGCTATAAATTTAATTTCTGGAATAGGCTTTATATCTTATTTCCCGTCGTTGATATTATTTTTAGCAAATATAATGGGAATACTGGCAATGTTCATTCTGGTATTAAGATTATTCTCTAATTCAAATTACAAATTACAAGTTGCAAATCCTAAACAAATCATAAATCTTAATGATCAAAATCCAAAACAAATAAAACAAAATCTTCTCAAAAACTCGAAATTAAATCATTGGAAATTCATTCAAAATTCAAAATTCAAAATTCAAAATTCTGCCAGTGGCAATCTAGCCCAAAATACAGCTATATTAACTCTTTTATTTCTTGGTCCGCTTTACGCCATCGCTTCTCCTCAAGCCAAGTTTGTCAGTGGCGGAGTAATTGGAAATATTTTAGGCAATCTTTTTATTCCTCTAACGCTATATTTCTATTTTCGCGCTTTCAAGGAAAAAAATTCTTGGTTCTTGGCTGCCGCTTTATTCTTGACCGCCGCTCTGTTTTACACGCATCATCTAAGCTCTTTCATTTTTATCTTCGTCCTAATCTTCGCGCTCGCGATATTTCTGATTTTCAATATTAAAAACATTCCGCCGCATTTTAAAAATTGGGTAAAACTTATTTTCTCGCCGCCTGTAATATTATGCTTGCTGCTTGTTGCTTGCTGCTTGCTGCTAATTTACACTCCCGCTTACATTCAAACCGGCGCTGTGAAAACAGCTGTCGGCGAACCATCTAAAGCGACCCGGGCCGGACTGACTTTTTCCCAATTGAAATTTTCCGCCGGGGAAGCTAGAATGGCCTTAGGGATTCTGGGAATCGCCTTACTGCTCTGGAGCCGCCGAAGAAAAACCTACGCTTATTCATTTCTGCTGGGCTGGCTAATCGCGCTGTTCGCCATGGTTTTGAAACCCCAATGGCTGTATCTTGATATTCCTTCCGGGCGAATTGCTAATTATATTTCCTACCCTCTTGCCATTGTTGCCGCTTTCGCTTTTGTTTGGATTTTTTCTTACGCTAAGAATTTAAAAAATAAAAAATACTATATTCCGCCAAAATTATTGCTTACGGCTTACAGCTTATTATTTACAGCTCTTGTCATTAACGGTTTTTACGACAATTCCCAATCACTAAACGCCGGCGATAATTCAGCCAAAGCTCTCCAAACATTCCACGCTTCCGATTATCTCGCTGATTCAATTTCAGAAGAAGATATTATTTTAAAAGACCATAATTATCTTACCGCCGACACTTGGATGAAACTTTATTTTATGCGGGGTTATAGTTTTCCGTTTTCAAGAAGTTATTTCAAAAGATACGAAGATCCAACCAAAAAAAGAGAGCAATGCACTCTCCAAATGATTTCCAGCCCTGATTCTCCCGACGGAAAAAAATGTTTTATGGGAACAGGCGTAAATTTTATTATGATAAATCCTAAGTTTGACAGCGCCCAATTTAAAAAATCCGACGAATTCTGGAATGTTTATGCCGGAGATGAAATCGCTGTTTATTATAGAAACCAATGATTCAAGAAAACGACCAAAAAATAATTATCGTTTCGTTAGCAATTTTTCTGCTGGCCAGTTTTATTTTTCTCGCTTACACCGAACGTCGACAACATCAATTAAATGACGGATGGTTTTTGTATTTTGAAAATCCTAAAGACAGCAACTTGGATTTCACGATTGAAAATTGCGGCAATGAAAATATTTTTCATTGGGAAGTTTTAGCAGACGATACAAAAATTAATGAAGGAAATATCAATGTCGCCAAAGGAGAAAAAGAAATAGTCGTTATTAACGAAATAAAAAATAAAAAAGTTATTATAAAAGCTTCAAACGAAAAAGACAAGAAGGAAATTTATAAAAATTTATAGCATTGAAAATTCAATGGAAATTCAAAATTCCTGCCTCGCCGGCAGGCAGGCAAAATTCAAAATTCTCTTCATTACTCGTCCCATCGCTCCCCCTTGGGATGAAGCGTCAAAAAATTTCGCTTATTATTTAGCGAGAAATCTGCCTGATTTTAAAATTGGACTGCTTATCAATGAAAATTTGAAATATTTGCCCGATAATATTGAGCAATGCCCGATTTACACTTCTAATAAACTTAACAATTACCAAAAAGCAAGGCTTTTGAAATTGATTAGCATAAGAAATAAATTTGATATACTGCATATTATGCTTACCCCAAGCAAGTTAAATTCTTTTTGCTTTAAAAATTTTGTAATTAAAAAAAATCATAAAGTTATCCAAACCATCGCTACTTTGCGGAAAGATTTGCTTTCCGACAGCGAAATAAAAAAAATGCTGTTTGGGAATTTAATTGTCACTTATTCCGACTGCGCTAAAAATAAATTGAACTCGCTAGGCTTTAAAAATGTAAAAAGAATTTACCCGGGAATTGATTTGGATTATTATTCGCCCTCCCATAAAAACTTCCGTTTTCTTATGAATAATAATTTACGAGCTGAAGATTTTATAGTAACTTATCCGGGAGAATATTCCCGCCTCGGAGCCATAGATGATATTGTGAAAGTGATCAAACTTCTTTTTAACTCCCCTTTTTTAAAAAGGGGGGCTAGGGGGGATTTAAAATTCATCCTTGCTTGCCGGGTGAAAAATAAAAAGGACGCGCGGAAAAAAGAAAAAGTTATTAAAAAATTAAAAAAACTTAATTTATTAAATAAAGTAATTTTTATTGACACTGTTCCCGATATGGCGAAACTGTATAATTCTTCGGATGTTATTCTTTTCCCCGTCCGCGATATGAAAGGGAAATTTGACGTTCCATTGGCGGTTATTGAAGCTATGGCTTGCGGAAAACCGGTAATCATTTCCGATATTCCCGTTCTGCAAGAATTCGCTAATCGCCAAAATTCTGTTATAATAAAAAATGGCGACGCGGAAAAATTATCCAACGCCATTTTAGATCTTTATCAAAATAAGACCAAGAGAGAAACCATCGGAAAGACCGCTAGAAAATACACGGAAGAAAATTTTGATATTAAAAAGATAGCTGGTGAATATCAGAAGATTTATGAAAGTTTAGGGAAATAAAAAGAGCAAATCTGTTTAGATTCACTCTTTATTTCTTTCTTCCGCTTATATTTTTTAACAGCCGGCATGGCACCAGCGCCGTGCCAACTGATCTTTCCGCTCTTCTTCTTTTTTTAAACGGGACTTTGTACCTGATGACTACGCGGTCACCTGGTCCCTTTCTCAATATTTCAAAAGGTCCGCACCCCAGCTCCCTTTCTAGAAGGGAATTGGGATTTTTCCAAGTGGCTTTCATGTCTTTCCTCCTTTCCCTTCCTTTTTTTAACGAACTTAACCAACATACAACCATAACATATGATGAAAAATTTGTCAAACATCACGCCTCATTTAAAACAATTCAAAACCGACGCAATGCGAGTGCCGGTGATTTTTCATACTTCCGACGATTTATTGCCTAACGAAGCCGCTTTCAGCCAACTGGAAAATTTGGCTAAAGATAAAAGGCTTTTTAGCCATATCGCCGCTATGAGCGATGTTCATCCCAAACCGGGACGCAAAAACCCCACCGGAACGGTGGTCGCCAGCGAGAACTTTCTTTTTCCCCAAATAAACGATACCGCTCCCAACTGCGGAATGCGTTTAATAAAAACAAATTTGGACAAAAAAACATTGGATGCCAAAAAAATTGACAAATTATTTAAAGAATTGGTTAAAGTCATCCCCACTAAAAAATACATTGGAACTAAAATTTCCTACGGGCTGGCTTTGGATATCGCCCGTTCGGGAATCGCCCCACTCCAAAAACGCTTTAAAACCAGAACTAAAAATGAAATAGAAAATACTTTTTCCGGCGGAAATATGGTGGCGGAAAAAGATATAACCAACCGCGACATTTTGGATGTTATTCCTAAATTTTTCTTTCATGTGGGAAAATACCGCTTGGGAATTTTGGGAGCGGCGGGAAACCATTTCTTGGACTTGATGAAAATCACGGAGATTAAAAATAAAGATATCGCCCAAAAATTCGGATTAAAAATTGGGCAATATGTATTTTTAATGCATACCGGATCGGGACTGCTCGGGCAATACGCCTCCTATATGTACACTCCCAAAATTAAAGAGCATTTCAGCCAGAAAGTAATGCTCAAAATCGGAACGGCTTTTTTTGACAGCCAGATGAAAAAAGTTTATCAGCGCCTGGCAAAAAAAATAAAAGAATTCCAAAACAAAAAAGAATTTTTCGCTTACGACGAAGATAGCTTGGAAGGAAAAATGTTTATTCGCGCCCATCAAGCGGCGGCCAATTTTGGATTTGCCAATCGCCTGATCTTAAATCACCATTTGGATCAGGCTTTGGAAAAAACTTTGGGAAAACAAGCAAGTTTAGACTTGCTTTACGATATGCCCCATGTTTTTGTTAATAAAGAAAATCATTTCGATAAAGATATTTGGGTGCACCGCAACGGAACTACCAGAGCCAACGGGCCGCGAAGAATGAAAGACCATTCTCTATTTTCACAAACGGGAGAGCCGGTTTTCATTCCGTCTTCCATGAGCACGCCGGCTTATTTAGGAACGGGCACAGATGAAAACGACTCTTCATTTTTTTCCGCCAGCCACGGCACGGGAAGAAAAAAGGAAACACAGGAAAACGCGCCTAAAGACAAAGGAGATCTTTTAAAAAAAATGCGGCAAAATAATGTTCGGCTTTACAACGCCAAATCTAAAGGGGTAATTCTGCAGGACAGTTCTTATTACAAGGATGTAGAAGAAGTCATCGCGGGGATGGAAGAAAATAAAATCATTAACGCCGTAGCAAAAATGCAACCGGTGGCAGCACTCATGTATTAAGTAGCATGTATCAAGTATTATGCTAAAAGTGATTACAATATCGGGGCTGGATGGTTCCGGAAAATCAACCCAAATTAAACTGCTAAAAAAATATTTAGAATCGCGGGGAAAGCGAGTTTTTTATTTCCACGCGGTGGACTTTTCTGTCGGCAACATTGTTAATGTCATTCCGGAATTTTTTCTGAAACACAGTGAAAGAAAAAATATCCGGAATCTAGATTCCCGCCGGAATTTATCCGCCGAATTGGCGGACGGGAATGATATAGGTTCTAAATCCGTCACCCGCGCCAACTGGCTGCAAATCCAGCTTCGCAAGATCGCCCTGTTTATAGACATCTGGCGATTTAAGAGACTAATAAAAAAATTAGAAAAACAAGGATGCGACCATATTTTATCCGACCGCTTCTTTTACGACACAATCATAAACATAACTTATTTAGAAAGTAAGAATTTGAAAATTGTAAATTGTAAATTGATTGAAAATTGTAAATTGAAAATTGTAAATTTTACATCCATTTATCTCCAAACTTCTCCCCAAAATATAATGAACCGCGATCGCGTTCCCGACCAAGGGTTGGAATATCTTAAAGACAAGAAAAAATTATACGACCAGTATTTTGAAAATTTCCCGCAAGCAAAAATTATCAACGGCAATAGAAGTAAAAAAGAAATTTTTGATGAAATAAAAAATCTATGTCAAGGCAACATATCGTAAAATCGGTTTTTTGGCTTACTATAGCGGAAATTATTTTTAACATTTCCGGCTACATCGTTCATTCCGGCGTAGGTCGGATTTTGGGTCCGGCAGATTATGGACGCTATGGGCTAGTGGTAACGCTCACTACTATGATTATAATTTTAATCGGCAACGGCATTCCCACCGCTATGAGTAAATATTTGAGTGAATTCTTTGAAACCCGTCCGGACATGATTAAAGTTATCAAACGGCAATCTTTAATTTTACAATCAATTTTAATCAGCGCCGTCACTTTGATATTTTTCGCGCTGGCGCCTTTAATTTCCCGCGCGCTGGACGATTCCAGCCTTACTCCCCTGTTCAGAATTTCCGCTTTAATAATTCCCGCTTTCGCCGCCGCTTCTTTTTATTTTTATTATTTCACCGGAATCCACCGCTTTAATATTCAAGCCGTTTTAAAAACCGTCCGCTCCGCCGCTAAAGTGATTTTCATCATCGGACTGGCTTACTTTTTCAAAGTGGAGGGCGCGGTCGCTGGTTATATTGTCGCCCCGTTTTTGGTGTTTTTGATAGCATTTGGAATTGATGAATTCCATATTCTCCCCATTTGGAAAAAATGGATTAAGGAGGATTCGAAACATTCAAATTATTTAAAAACCTCACAAAATACGCAAGCTAAGAATCCCTCTCCAGCTCTCCTCTTAAAAAGGGAAGAGAATAAAAGTTTTTCCTATAAAAAGCTAATTAATTACGCTTGGCCTCTTACCCTCTTTTTGCTCTTTTACGAAATTATGATTTCCATTGATTTGTATATGGTTAAAGGCTTGCTTCATAACGATTATCTTACGGGAATTTACAACGGCGCTTTGACTGTCGGCCGCGTTCCCTATTATCTTTTCTACGCGCTGGCTATCGTTTTACTGCCAACCATTTCCAAAACAACTTCGCAAAATAAATTAAAAGAAACCAAAAAAGCGGTTAGCCAATCACTTCGCCTAATGCTTCTGCTTCTGCCTCCGATAATAATTTTAATGTCTGCTTTCTCCATTCCCATTATTAAACTTTTTTACGGCGCGCCTTATTCAGCTTCGGCTTTTCCTATGTCTATTTTAACCGTCGGGGTCGGATTTCTGACCGTTTTTTATATAATGAGCTTCGCGGTGAACGGCGCTGGAAAAGTAAAAATCCCCATGTGGATCGCTTTTTCCGGAGCGATGTTAAATATTCTTCTCAATTATTTTTTAATAAAAAATTACGCGCTTACGGGCGCCGCTATTGCCACTTCACTATCCTCGCTGACCATAATGGTTATAATGCTTTATTTTATTAAAAAGTATTTTAAAATTTTGATTGATTTTAAAAGCCTGTTTAAAATTATATTAGCTTCTGTTATAATGTATTATACTTCTTTTCTTTTTCCTAAAACCGAAAATTTAATTTTCATAATTTGGGCATTGATTCTTTTGGCAATATACTTTATAATTCTTTATATACTGCGGGAAATTAATTCTGAAGATATTAGAATTTTTAAAAAATTAATCTCTAAAAAATAAAATGATGAAAAAAATATTATTAAGCCTACTGGTTCTAGTATTTGGAATTCAGGGAACATTATCGGCTTCCGCGGCAAGCTATGATGTTTATGTCGACAAGGACAACGAAACCGGAATTGAAAATGGGTCCGTCGACCATCCGTACAACACTATCGCCGAAGGAATTACCGCCGCTCTCACAAACGATAAAGACTATCGAAAGGTTTATATTGCCAACGGAGAGTATAAGGAACAAATAACTGTCGGAAAGTATGTAAAGCTTTACGGAAAAGATAAAAACAGAACTATTATAAATGGCAAGAATAATAAATACGCGGTAAAAATGAAAGATCATTCCGCCCTAAAAAATATACGAGTTTATAAGGGTAAAACAGGAATTTTAGTGGACGAAAACGCCAAAGCCAGCATCAAAAACTCCAAGATAAAAAAATTCAAAAAAATCGGGATTGAAATTTTGAAGTCCAGCCGCAACGACTCTGAAAAAGTGACTGTTAAAGATTCTAAAATTTACAAAGGCGATGGAAAAGGTTTTTACATTAAAAAAGGTAAAATAGAGCTGGTTGATAATAAAGTTTGCGATAATGACGAGGAAGGAATTGACATACGATCTCATGTAAAAGGGAAAATTAAAAATAACGAAATTTACGACAATGGCGAAAGCGGAATTGAAGTGATTGTGGGAGAAGCCGACTTAAAAATTTCAAAAAACAAAATAAAAAATAACGATGCCAGCGCTATTTGCGCACAATTTTATTCAGAAAACAGCATGCTTGGCGATATCAAAATAGAGAAGAATAAATTGTCAAAAAGCGGCAAATACGGCATTGACTGCGGCAATCCCAGCGGAGGGCATTACAGCTTAAATTATTGGAATGATTCAATATTTTTAAGCGGAAATACTTATCATGACAACAAACTGGGAAATCACAACGCCGTTTGCAGGTTCTAAGTTTAAATCAGTTTCAAAAAATGATTTATGAGGAAAGACTTCGCAAATAAATTATTTCCGGTTATATGTTTTGCGTTGTTTTTTTGTATAATGAAATGCGGTATTGCCGAGGCAAGCGAAAGCGTAAAAATAGGAGTTATAACCGACATACATAAGTGCAGCGCTAAAAAAAATAACTCCATAACAGCAGAGCTTATCAATAAATTCAATTCGAGTGTTAATCTTGAGGCGACAGATTTTAATGTTGATTTGGGAGATAATATAAGTCACCGAGTAAATAAGTGCTCTCATACCGCTAAAGATGATTTGAAATGGGTTGTGGAAAAGTTAAATACAACCTCTCCGCTGTATCATGTTCTTAGTGACCATGATATTAATAATAGAAAAAGTTTCAGCTATTGGAAAAAGAAAACCGGGACTTTAAAAACTTATCATTCTTTTGATGTTAAGAATGTTCATATCGTTATTTTAGATACCATAACAGGAGGTGGAAAAATATATAGAAAATGCGATAAGGACGCGAAATGCAAAAAATATAAAAGAAAATATGAAAAATATAAAAGCTTATTAAGAAATGACGAAGAGCTTGGCGAATATTTACAGCAAAAGAATATTACCGAAAAAAAACTAAGCAAGCGAAAAAAAAGATATAAAAAGCTATATCAGAAAAGGAAACATAAGATTAATAAAACCAGAACCGCTAAAAACTGGGACAGGGGAAATTTAAATAACAAACAATTGAAATGGTTAAAAAACGATTTAGAAAATACCCCACTGAACAAAATCATTTTATTTAGTGATCATCCGCTTTTTTATTTTCAGAAACCGCATAAGGGCAAGAAATATAACATTAGGAATAGAGCCAAACTTGATAAAATACTTTATAATTCCGAAAAAGATATTGTTTCCATTTCCGGAGAAGCTCACCTTTGGCATCAAACAACTATTAATAATGTTGCTTATTACATCATTGATGATTTCTTAAGCGCCAATGGCACTTGGGCTATTTTTGAGTGGAACGATGCCGGTTTTAATTTGAGAAAAATAAGCAACTAAGCAAACCTGCTGAATGACAGATTTGTCTCATTTTAAAAAATCTCTCACGAGCAAAAACAGACTGGCTTTAACGCTAGTCATTTTTGTAATGGCTTTGAACTTCGCTTTTGGAATTTATAATATACAAAAAGCCGCTTTTGTGGACGAACCGCTTTGGCTATACAACAGAATTCCAAAGTTTTGGCAAAATATCACTGAGAAAGATTGGAACGGAACGAGAAGAAGCGATAAGCCCGGAGTAACCTTGATGGCTGTTTCAGGGATCGGTCTCTTGAAAATAAATAATCCCGCCGAATATAAAGAAGATTCTCCTGAAAAAATGGAATCTTTGTATTTCGCTTTTCGCTTGCCGATACTTATTTTCACCGTTCTTATGATTCCACTTTTTTATTTTTTCTTAAGAAAACTGCTGGGAGAATCTATATCTTTAATCTCAACAGCTTTTATCGGATTATCTCCCATCCTTGTTGGAATGAATAAAATAATTAACCCGGATTCTTTTCTTTGGATTTTTTCCACGCTGTCAATAATCACTTACTTGATTTACATAAAAAATACCGGCAGAAAATATCTTTATCTGTCTGGTTTTTTCTTAGGGTTGTCACTCCTCACCAAATATACCGCCAATATTCTTTACATTTTTTTCTTCGGAATAATTTTCTTGGAATATATAATTAATTACAAAAAATACTTTAAAGAAACTGCCACACGCTATTTTAAAAAGTCTTTTTACTCTTTTTTAATTTTAGCTGCCACATCTCTCCTTACTTTTGCCACTCTCTATCCGGCTGTTTGGGTTAAGCCCAGTCGGCTTTTAAAAGGAACTTTATTTTCCCAAGCGTTTGAGTCAATATGGGCGACGCTTAATAAAGTTCTGCTTTATTTTTGGGCCGGCGCGCCTTTCTTTCTCCGTTTTTTATGGCCTTGTTTTATTTTCATTCTCGCCACAGGCATAACCATAACAATCTCAATTTATTTGGCAAAAACGAAAAAAAAGGAACTGTTTGCCAAATTCATTTTCCTTATTTTTTCAGGCTTAGCTATTATTATTTTCATTAATACTTATTTTGATTTGTTTTTATTTGACTTCAGAAAAATATTAGCTTCCCCGAAATCAGCCCATTCAAATTACAGCCAGATAAAAATAATGCTGGCTGATTTTTACCCCCTGCTTTTCGGAATTTCTCCTTTGGTTTTGCTTCCGACAATTTATTTAAGCGTAAAAAGCGTATTCAAAAAATCCCGGCTTTCTGACACTCAAAGAAGTGTCGCTCTTTATATTATTATTTTTATACTGCTTTATTATTCAGCCTCTACTTTTGGCCAAGTAGCCAGCACAATTCGTTATCAGATGATGCTTTATCCACTGGTGTTTATTTTGGGAGCTATGGCCATAAAAGAAATCGCGAATTGCTTAAATAAATTCGCTTTGAGTAAATATGTCATTACTTTCTCATTGGCAATTCTCCTTTCCGGCGCGCTTTATTTTTCAACTCCTTTTTATATGAGCTACAGCTCGCCTCTATTGCCCAAAAAGTACCACATAGACCAAAAAGACATGGGCGCCGGCGCGTACGAAACCGCCCGGTATCTTAACTCGCTGCCTAACTCAAAAGAATTAACTATTTGGTCTGATAAAATAGGAGTGTGCGGTTTTTTTGGCGGAAAATGCTACGCAAATCTTGATTTTAAAAAACTGGAAAAGATTAATTTTGATTATTATGTTATATCTGCGGGGAGACAAGCTAAAACCACGGGCTTTATCGCAACAAGAATCAGAAGCAACTATTCCCATCTGTTAAGATTTGACAGATTATACCAAACGGATGATTTTGAATGGCAATTGGAAATACTGGGAAGACCGAGTAATTTCGTAAGAATAATTAAAGCGGATAAGGTTGATGTAAGTTATAAAGCTCGTTAATATAATTTGTGATTTTGAGATAATATTATTTATTTCTCAAATAAATCGGCCAGGAGAATAAGCTAAGAAGCATCTGCAGTATGCGGCTTAAAATTGCCACCGCCAATACGGCGGAAGAAGCTATTCCAAAAAATCCAAAAAAAGTAATATACGCCCATTCCTTAACTCCTATATTATTTATTGTTACGGGAATTGAAGAAACAATGCTAATCAAAAATATAACAGACAAATAATTCAAAATATTCACTTGAATATCCATAGATAGGAATAAAATATAATTTGCTCCGGCTAAACCGATGAAATTGAATAGGAATGAAAACAGAACGGCTCTGCGGATTACATTGCCGTTTTCACCGTATCCATTGACTTCCTTAGCGGCCTTTTGAAAAAAAGATTGAATTATTTTTATTGGTATAATATTAAAAACTTTTGGATTTTTGAACGCAAAAAATGACATCGCCAACAACACTATTATACTAATAATAATGATTGATAAAATTTGATGTTGCATTATTATTTTTAAATTTAAGATGGCAAAAACAATAGCCAAAATCATAGCTCCCCAAAGTCCGGTTAGTCTGTCCATAATTACGCTTGAAACAGCTTCTTTATATTTTTTTTCAAATTTTCCAATCCGATAAGCCTTGAAAGCGTCCCCTCCGACAAATGAAGGCATGAAATTGTTAATAAATGTTGCCGCGAAATAATACTTAAAAAATTTTTCCAATGGCACTTTAACAATATGATTGGCAGACGCTAAAAGTTTCCATTTATACGAAGATACCAGCATTCCCAAAAAATAAAACGCCACATAAGCTCCGATCTGCAAAAAACTAACCCGTTGCAGATAAATCCAAACTTCCTGCCAATCAATTTTGAAAATTATCCACCACAGAAAAAGCAGTGTGATTATTAATTTTATAAAAAATTTTATCAGTTTTTTATTGAACATTATTATTCATCGGCTACTTTGTTATATAAAGCATAATACTCGCGAGCAATGTTATTCCAGCTCATTTTTTTTGCCAAGCGGCGGCTTTCAAACGACATTTTCTTTTCTAACTTAAAGTCTTGCCTGATTTTTTCAATTTTAGCGACTAAATCAGCAGGATCGTTTGTTTTTATAACAAACCCGTTAATTCCATCTTTAACCATCTCGTCCGTCCCGCCCGTTTGAGTGGCTATAACGGGAAGCCCCGCGGATAATGCTTCCAGCATTGTATTGCTCATTCCCTCATTAAGAGAAGTGGAAACATACACATTGGCGTTTTGATAATATTTCAGCAAATCGCTATGTTTAATAATTCCCAAAAATTCTACTTCACTTTTTAATCCTAGCTTTATTACTAATTTTTCCAAATCCTCTTTCTCATTTCCTTCGCCGATTATTTCCAACTTAACGCAAAATCCTTTCTCTTTAAAAATTTTAATTGCCTGAATCATAGATTGAAATCCTTTTCGTGGCGTTATTCTGGATCCGCAAATAATCTTAAAATCTCCGACTCTTTCCCTATCATTTTCAGAAAAGACCTTAGGCGAAAATTCCCCGGAATCAACTCCGTTAGTAATCACGCTAATCTGACAATCGTGATCTGTTTTTAGGGCTAATTTTTTGAAATCAAGACTGTTAGCTATTACAGCTGATGCCTTTTTCCAAATATGCCTAATGAAAGGTGTCAATATTTTATAAACCAATATAAATCTTTCGCTGTAGCCCGGGACATCGGAACCGCGAAGAGAAATGATATATGGAATCTTTTTTCTGTATTTTAAGAAAAGGGAAAGTGGACCGCAAGGAACTGCAAAAAATGAATGAGTTAAATTATAGTTATTTTCTTTAGCAAGCTTTCGCGCGAAAAAATAGGCTCGCCACGCGTAAATCAAAAGCTCTTTTTGAGACTGGAAATGAAAATTTTCGTTATTTTTCCCAATAGGCAGTCGGTGAATATTGATATTATTTCCTATTTTTTCTAAACAGTATTCTTTGCCGGTAGAAGATGTTATCAAATCAACTTTCAGATTTTGAATTTTAGAAAATTCACGCAAAATATAAGCGGTAGCGTTTCCCGCCCCGCCTCCCAATGGAGGATATTCGTAATTAAAAAACAAAACGCGCATTAAATTTATTTTTCAAATATTTCATTCCACTTATATCTTTTCGTTGCCGCCCCGCTTTCATTCTTATAATTTCTAAATTCTTCTTGATTGGACTTCTCGCAAGTAATCGCATTCTCTTTCGGTCTTAATCGCAAAATAATAAGTGTTCCGAAAGATTTTTTTTCCAAGACATCAAAATAATTCATATAACTTGAATAATTTTCAGAATTAGATTGCGCGCGAACAATTAGAAAATAGTTTCCCTGCCGGCAAATTTTACCCTTGCTGATTCCATCTCTTGGAATTTTCCTTTTATCTAAAAGGTAAGCGAAAGCGCGATGAAACTCGCTTTGTCCATGATAAAATATCGGATATTTATTTCTCTGATAAATTTTTTCCAAATAATCAGTGATTGCGTTTTGCTGTTCAAGAGTAATTCTGGTTTTTTGCTTTAAAATTTTGTCCCGCCCTATTTCTATATTTTTATTTGGCGCTAATCGCAATTCTTCAAAAAATTTATAAGTAAAAAATAAATTTGAAATTACCAAGAGCGCGATAATAGCCAAGGCTATTTTCCCCCTATCTCTGGCTAAATATGAAAATCTTTCCAGCAGTAATCCTAGAAATACAAAAGGGATAGCTATAGTCACTAAAAAAAATCTGGGCGACAACTTAAACGCCAACGGCGTGAAAATAATGAAAGCAACAGCGAAATAAATCGCATTAAGCGTTAAAAAATCTTTCTTGGCAATATTTCTTTCTTTTGCCAATTTAATCGCCAGCGACAACAATCCGGCGGTAAAAATCAAAAAAGCCAACATTCCTTGAGGAAGATTATCGCGGCAAGACTGGTTGCACTTAATGTCAAATTTTATATTGCTTCCATTCACGGACTCCGCTCTAAAAAGCTCGCCTCTTTGGCTGCCGGAGATAATAGTCCAATAATTCAGCGAATGCTCCAGATAATTCTCAAGCGCTTTTTCAGTTAGAGTATGTTTTTCCTTGGTTGATTTTTTAGCAACCACTTCCATAAATTGTTTAGCGTTATCTCCTCCTGTTTTAATTTCATTAACAATCATTGGGATATTTAAAATAATAATTGCTAAAATGGACGCCAGCCAGAATTTAAATTTTATTTTAGGCCTTTTAATAATTAAAAATATTGCGATTGCCAAGGGCGTAATAATCAGCGCCAAAAAATGAAATTGGATTAAAATTCCAAGAAAAACCGCGGAAGCTAATAAATGCCAGCCTTTTCTCTTTTCCTTTTTGTCAACCGCCCTCAACAAAAAATACGAAACCGCTAAAGTGAAAAACGGAATTAAATTGGGATTCCACGCAAAGCGGGAATAAGTTACCATAAATAATGAAACTGAAAAAAGCAAAGTTAAACCCAAGGAAAGCTTCTTTTTGCTAAAATATCTGGCGATAAAAATATAAAAAAGCGGAATGGATAAAATAGAAAAAAATAAAACAGCCAGCGCTGATCCTTGGGGAGTATCACCGAAAATTTTGGCAAAAATATATTCAATATAGTAAAATGCGGGACCCAGCCTTAAGAATGAACCGGCCGCCCGCGGACCAAGCAAAGGAAGTTCCCCTGCCCCGCCTTCAACCGCCTCGCTGATTAAATTAGCGTCTCTGGCTTGATCTAACTCAAAATGAAGCCAGGAAGTGAAATTATAAGCTCGCAAAAATATTCCCAGCGCGAAAACCGCCAGAAAAATCCAAAGATATTTATTTTTGATGAAGTTTGGTTTCATAAACCGTAAAGTTTATCAGTGCTATTCACGCTTATCACGCCAGTAATATACGCTCACCGGTCCCCGCACTTTTGAGTTGCTAACGCGTTCTGTTTTTTTAATGATATATTCCCTGGCATCTTTAGAAATAAAACTTTTGTCATTATCGGAAAATATTATCCAGCCGCGGGAGTTTTCTCTCATAATTTTTTTTAGCCTTTTTAATGTTAATTTTTTTTCTTCCAATCCTGCCCTTTCCCCTCCAATACTGAAAACTTTCGCGTTAGCCCCCGCGAAATAATAATTGCGAAAATTTCTGGTAATTAATATGTCTCCCTCTTTTTTATTTTTCAAGAAATAGCCAAATACTTTTTTATAATTCGGATGTTCCGAATTGGAATTTTGATGGTAAGCATTATTTTCTTGAAAAAAATAAACGTAATCGGGCAGCAGTAAAATCAAAACCGCCAAAGATACCCAATAAAATTTCCTGCCGTATTGCCTAAAGTTTTTTCCGATAAATTTAGCCGTAAAATAAATTCCGGATGACAGTAAAATTATCTGAAACGGTTTTATAAAAAAAATATATTGCTCTCCCGCGTTGCGATTCCAAAAAAAGATAGCCATTAAAAGAGTTGTCCAAAATAAAGAACTGACAAAAACGCATTTTTTTCTCTCTCTGTTCCATAAATAAGCCGTGCCTAATATTATTAAAGCTAAAGCTAAAATACCGCTAGCGTAATCGCTTAACACTTTCCCGATATAGGAAAAATGATCGTTGGGTGTCAGAAATGATTTAAGCAAACTTAAAATGTTCGGGCAGAAAATAAACAATGCCGCCGAGAACGCGGCCGCCGTTAAAACATAAACGGCATAGTGATTTAAAAAAACTTTCCTGTTTTTGGCTTCCATAAACGCCAAGACCAAGAAATAAACTAAAAGCGCGGGAATAATATTAACTGCCAATAGATGTAAATGAGCGCTCAATAAGCCCAGCGTAATTGCCGGAATTACATAAACAATGTTAAATCCTGCCTTAAGCTTTATCTTTTTGACCAATTCACTGCCCAAATATTTTCGGCTTTCAAAAAGTTGATAAACAAAATGGGAAAATAATAAAAACACCGGCAAAAACATCGCATACATACGCGCTTTTCTGTCAAAAGTGATTCCGTCAATGCTTATGGCAAATAAAAAAGCGCTTATCAGCCCGATGATTTTATTTCCGGTAAACGCCGCGGCTGTCCAGTAAATAATTAAAATCGTAATTATTCCCCACAAAGCGCTTATCGCGCGAAAAGTTGATTCTTCATCGGCTGGCAGAAATTTCAAGGCTTGGACAATTTGCCAATTATACGCCCAGGCGCGCGTATAAGATTTTTCTCCTCCGTCCCAAATATCAAAATCAAATACGGTTTTAAAATATGGCTTGTCATCCGCCAATTTCCCTAAATTAAAATCCCATCTTTTCCACTCCCCCGTTTGAAGATATCCGTAAGCGACATTCACGCCCAAAAATTCATCAGCGGAAAAAGAAACTTCCCCCAGTTTATAGAAACGAAGAAATGTTCCCAGCAATACTATAGCCACCAGGATAATTAAAATTTTCTTTTTGCTAAAACGCATAAAAAGTAAGACTATCTATTTTACTGACCATTTTTACATGTCATTCCCGTTTACTGACCATTTTTACATGTCATTCCCGCGCAGGCGGGAATCCGGAATAACCATACAAAGCTAGTGATTTCACCCTGAATTCCCGTTCCTCGATCAGAGCTGAGAACAAGTTTCACGGGAATGACAAAAAAAGTTTTGTAATCCAAGGAAATTATCTTTCAACTATTTTTTTAATGGAATAATTGGTTGAATTCCTGGCTTTGTAATAATTTTTAACCGCCATATCCGCTAGAAGGCCGGAAACAAAAAGCTGGATACCCACCAAAAATAAAAATATTCCTATCACCGGCCAGATTTTTCCCTGAAGGGGCTGGCTGAAAAAAATTCTGGCGACAGCCATCCAAATAAGAATAGCGGTTCCCAGAAAAGAAAACGCGATGCCGGCCGCGCCGAAAAGATGCAACGGGCGATTAGCGTATTTCCTCCAAAACCAAACGGCCATCATATCCACCAGTCCTTTGATGGCGCGCTTCCAGTTGTATTTGCTGACGCCTTTAATTCTGGGATAGTGGGAAACTTTCACTTCCCCCACTTTATATCCCTGCATTTCTAAAAGTGCCGGAATAAAACGGTGCATTTCACCGAAAAGATCCAAATCGTGAAAACATTCTTTTTTATACGCCTTAAGACTACAGCCACTATCATGAATATTATCTTGCATAAAAATTTTCCTAAGCCGGTCAGCCCCTCGGGAAAATATTCTTTTGCTCAATGAGTCTTTTCTTTGCCAGCGCCATCCGGAAACAATATCATAGCCCTTTTTCATTTCTTTTAGTAAAACAGAGATATCAGCCGGATCGTTCTGTAAATCCCCGTCCATGGTAATAATAATTTTCCCTTTGGCTTCTTTAAAGCCCGCGTCAAGCGCGGCCGTCTGCCCGAAATTTTTTCTGAATTCAATAAGTTTTAATGGCGTCAGACCTTTGCATTCTTTCACCGTTCCATCAGTTGAACCGTCGTTTACAAAAATAATTTCAAAACCGCCGCCTATTTTTTGGCAAGCTGAAATAATTCTCCGATGAAGCTCTTCTACATTCCCCTCTTCGTTAAAAAGAGGAACTACTATGGATAAATATTTTTCTCCTTCCATAAACCCATATTAGCTAAATTTTAACCGTTTGGCAATAATTGAGAATGTAATGGAAAAATCTCCGCTTATTTGTCAATAAACAATAAAAAAGGTATTATCAAGGTGTTGGCAATATTAAGCTCCATTAAAGTGTAATCAGAATATTAGAGCCGCTTCAATGAAACAAAAAAACAAATCAACATACAAAGGCTTTAAAAAAATTGACGATATTCGCGCGGGATTCTTCACTGCGTTCGGAATGGCAAAAATATTTAAAACAACGAGATATATCATCATTGCCTTTTTATTATTGTTCGCTGTCCATTGTTTATTGTTTATTGTTCACTGTTCGTTGTTCGTTGTTCATGCCCAAGATGAAGTTTCCGGAAGCAGCAATGAAGAATTGGAAGCTGATTTGGATTTGTACCAGAAATACATAAAATACAGAAAATATAAAAAACGGAAACTTTACCGGCAGTATAAAGAGTATAAAGAAAAATACAAATTTAAAAATAAGGAGGAAAAGCTTGTTTACAAAGATTATTATTACAAATATAAATTATACAAAAAACAGCCGGCCGTGTATCCCCAATACGCCCAATACTGGGATTATTACAAAAAATATCGGGGTTATAAGCATAAATACAAAAAATATAAAAAATACGCTAAATATAAAAAGTATAACAAGAGTAAATACGCTAAATATAAAAAGTATAACAAGAGTAAATATAAAAACGGCTATAACCGCTATCGCGCTTATCTGAATAATCCGACAACGGATTTGGGTGAAGCCGATCTGGAAGGCGGAATTTCAGGTCCGGAAATCACCGTGGGATTATGGAATTATTCCCGCGATGATCTCCGTGAATCCCCCTTCAAAATCAAAGCTAATAAAAATTACAATATAAAAAATAGCGACGGGGCGATAATTGCCGCGGTTTCAGCTGAAACTATCACCAGAGTTTCCTATGACGGCGGCGGCAGGCTGAAAATATACGGTTCAGTAGCGGAAACGCTTTCTAATGAAATAGTTTACTTTGAAGCGGCGGACGGAGATAATGCCACTATGATATTTGACGTTTACCGCCCTTCTTCCCCTTTTGACCAATACAGGGGAAAAATAAAATTGCGCTATAGCGACAATTCCAAAAAAATCTGGGTGATTAACACGCTTCCTCTGGAATATTACGTTTGGGGAATGGGAGAAATTACCGGCACGGGCGATATGGACTACAACCGCGTTATGGCTGTTTCCTTTAGAACTTACGGCTACTGGAAAATTAAATTCAGCACCAAATACGCCAGCGAAGAGTTTAAGGTCAACGCTACTCCCGGAAACCAACTCTATTACGGCTATGACTGGGAATTGGGACATTCCAGAATAAAAAACGCCGCTATGGATACTCAAGGAAAAATAGTTATGCACGGCGGCCGCATTGCCATCACGCCTTACAGCTCATGGACGGACGGGCGAACCAGAAGTTTTAAAGAGCGTTGGGGATCGGATAATTACCCATGGTGCCAATCCGTAAGCGATCCTTACGGAAAACACGCTTCCTTAAGCACCACCGAACTAGTCGCCGCCGGAAACCATATGGTAGGGCTTTCCGCCCACGGCGCTTTAAATCTCGCCAGCGAGCATAATTGGAGCTGGGACAAAATTTTGAAATACTACTACACGGGAATTGATATTTTAAAAGTTTATTGATTATCCCCTCTCTTTGCGCATTTTACATATTTACACTTTTTATTTATCATTATACAGTATTCCAGTATGCTGTATTATGATATAAAGTTATGAAAAGCAAAATATTTTTAATAATTTACATAATTCTAGCGGCGGCGCTGGCTTATTGGGCGTATCCTATAATCAAAGAACGTTATTTTAATCAAAGTGAAGAAGCGGAAAAAAGCGATTCCTATGAAATTGACTTAGATGAAATAAAAGAAATGAAAAACATCCAAAAAGAAGATGAAGAGGAAGAGGAAGAAAGTGAAAAAGAAAGCGGTGAATACGGAGAAAGCGAGTTTCTAGAAGTTGATAACGAAGACTGCGAAAATAACTGCGTTGAATTTACCGAAGAAAGCGACTTGCGATATTGCCGCCAAGTTTGCGGACTAACTCCGCCTGAAAAAGAAAACGGCAATAGCTGTGAAAATTTAACCGGCTTAGAAAAAGATTATTGCTTAAAAGATCTGGCCATAGCCAAAAAAAACTTTAATGTCTGCCGCCAAATAAAAGACAAAAATATCAGAGAAACTTGCCAAAATAGAATTACGGAGGAGTTGCTGGAGTAAGCATGATTGCAAAAAGAGAAAACCTTATAAAACATTTAATCAATTAATTAATAGCGGTGCCGCGTTAGATTTCAGAGAGTAAGCAATTTAAAACCTTGCGTCTTCATCAATAGTTGCTTTTTTCTTAATTGACCTTCCTCCTCTTTTTTTCAATGCCACGATTTTATCTTTGCTTCGCCTAATTTGAACTTTTAATTGCTCTGCGACTAAATCAATAGAACCTTCCACGCTTTCTGTGGTTTCTTCCGCCCGATAAAGCTTGCGCGGAGTTTTAATCATCACTTCCACTCTGAATTTTCCTTTTTTATCCAGATCAATTTCAATTTCCACGCGCAAAATATCGTCCAGCATTTTCCTGACCGCCTGCAATCTTTTTTCAATGTAGTCTTTAGCGCGACTGTCTATTTTCAGCCCCTTTAATAATAATCGCGTCTGATTTGATTTTTTCATTTCCATATTTTTTATTTATGAATTAGTTTATTATTTTAGATGTATCTATGGATGCGTCTATTTTTTATTTCCGCGCTTTTCTTATCCTAAAATCATTTTTTCCGCTTTTTCTTTGGCGTTTTCTAAAATCTTACTAGCTTCCTTTTGTAAAATTCTAGATTCTTTGTAATTTACTTTTTTGGCAATTTTATTTTGGACTGCCAAAGGCGGAGTCGGGATTTTAAAATTTTCAATTGTGTTAATCGTAATATTTCTTTGAATGGCGCCAATTTTTTCTCGCTCAATTAATAGCTTGTTTAGTTTATTATTTAACCAGACGGAAACAAATTCTTTATTTATTTTATTGTCTAAACAAAATTTAATCATAAACGAGCCAAAGGCAAAGTCGTCTGCCTCTTTTGGCACGACTGACACTATACCGACCGTGCCGCTTCGGGATATAAGTAGATCGCCGGCTCTGACAAAAGCGTTGCCTAATTCTTTCCGAAAATTTTCCGGCAAATAAACTACATCTGATACATCAATACAGTTTGGCTTTAAGTTTAAAATACGAAGTAAGGGAATTCCGCTATCTACATAAGCGTTTGAGGTAGAAGCGCCATAATGGATTTTTGTAATAAAGTTTTTTAACTTTTGAGTTTTATATTTACTCCGCCTTATAATCTGTTCAATCTTCCCTAAAAACGGTTGCCAATATTCAGCATCTATCCGATTACTTTCAACCTTATCACTCATCACTTCAAAAACCATTTCTCGTTTAATCTCCGGCATTTTTATTTCCAGCTCACCCAAAACAAAATCATCAATAGAATCTAATAATTTTTTTGCCTTGTCCTCTTTCCGTTTCTTCTCCTTATACGCCTTCCGCATTATATCCACGATTTTGTTTTGGATTGAGAGGGGTGGGAGTGGAATCTTAATACTACCAACTTCTTCAAGATTTATGTTTGCCCTCGCAACAGGTCTTTTAATTTTGTTTAATTGATTTTGTCCGACTGTTGAAAGTAAGTATTCTTTAACATATTCGGGATTAATATCCTTATTTACTCTAACCATGGCAATAGCCTGATTTATATTTGCTTCTTTGTCATAATCATATAAAGAAACTTGACCAATTGTAGCGCCTACAATAGCTATAAGCACATCTCCTTTTTTAAGCTGAGATGATTTAAGTTTCTTTTGATGAATATATTCTTTGATATAAAGCAAATCATCAAAATTGATATTTTTATCTGCATTAATATCTCCACTACGAATAAAAGGAATGCCCTCTTCTTTATTGGTATAGGCATCTCCGCCAGATAAGGGGGTAGCGCCACTGGAAATTTTTTCTGCTATATCTTTAAGTGTTTTTACTTGGTATTTGCCATCTACAAATGCCTTTTCCAGTATTTTAAATTCCGGCCGATAAAATGACGGGTCAATTCTTCCCTCTATTTCGCTACTCCAAATAGTAAAAATCTGCGGCCTGTCCGCCGAAGTTTTAACGGAGGCGGAACTTAATTGTTGAGTTTTAGTTTGAGTCATAATTTTTATTATTTGAATTTGCACCTTTTTGTGCTTCCTCTGGTTTTAATGGATTATTATCGTTGTCTGAGTTATTATCCTGAGCATTATCACCTTCATCCCCCGAAGATGATCGTAATGGTCGTTGCTCGCCAATATGTTTTTGTGTTTTGTTGTCGTCTATCATATGAGATTAATTATTAATAAAAACAGTAAATCTAAAATAAGAAAAAAGTATGATATTTTGGTCAGGGTAGTTTTCCTATAAAGAAGTGTCTTAGCTTCAGAATAACAATCTATTAATCTTAAGTGCTTATAATTCAAATATTTTCCCCAGTTGTTGGGTGAATTATTTACAAATATTTCATCAACTTTTGTATGAGTAGCTAACTTTTTTGATGATATATTATAAAAAGCAAAACCGATTGGAATAATGACAAATAAAGAAAAAATAATTTTTTGCCAGAATAATAAATCATCTATATTGCCAAAAATGAATCCAATTAGAATGCCAGCAAGCCCCAAGGCAAATGAGGATTTTGTGTTCTCATTTTCTATACTTTGGATAGTGTCTTTCAACTCGTTTTCTTGAATTACTATTGCGTCTTGTTTTATTTTTATTAAATCTTCATTTTTCATATTTTTGTCCATTTTCATACCACCTGCAAATGGCAAATGGAAGTTGTTGTGCGACATGTTTCGCTATTTATGGAGCGCTAAATATTTTGTATCTCACCCATGATACACTAAAATATTTGTGTATCATATTATTATTTTTGTGAGACGCTAAATTAACCGACTATATTTAACAACTTTGTGAATATATAGGTTGTAGGTCTGCTTCCAATACCCTTTTGAATTACTTTTATAACCCCGCCACTATCAAGCGAGTTTAAAATTCTTGAAGCACTTGCTTTAGGTATTTTAGAATCTTTTACAAATTGTGAACTGGTAAATATTGGATTGCAAAAGAGAAAATCCAAAGCTTTAATCGCAAATTGTGAATGCGTAAGCTCTACAATTTTTTCTTTTTTAATGTCATATAACTGATGAATGGCTTTAGCTTTGCTTATGTTTTCTTTTGATTGAATTGTTACAGCATTCAAAAAATATTCAATCCAACTCTCCCAATCGTTATCTTTTGAGATACCAAGAAGTTTTTGATAGTATTCTTCACGATGAGATTCAAAGTAAGCACTTAAGTAAAACATTGGACTTGAAAGCACTTTTTTGAAATACAAAAATATCGGCATAAGTATTCTACCCACACGGCCATTCCCGTCTTCAAAGGGATGAATTATTTCAAATTGAGCATGCACGATCGCCAGCTGAACTAAATAATCTTTTTCATCAAAATGGAAATATTTTTCCAAATTAGACATAAGACCAGGAACTTCTTTGCAAAGCGGCGGCACATATATGGCTTCTTCAATCTTGTTGGATTTTCCAATATGAACTTGGATTCTTCTGAAATCACCCCTATATTTATCTTTTCCCCTAACACTATCCAACAAAATATTATGAATGCCTCTTATAAGTCGGGTAGTAAGAGATATATCATCTAATCCTTTAATTGCATAACTCATTGCTTTTCTATAGTTTAAAATTTCCTGAATGTCGTGATATTTTTCAGTTTCCTTTTTGGGATCAGCTTCAAATTCCAAGACTTCCTGCAAAGTAGCTCTTGTTCCTTCAATTTTAGATGACAAAACAGCTTCTTGTGTTGATAAGGGCGAAAGAAGCACTGCAGGATTTGGCATGCTCTGCAAAAGGCCATCAAATCTGGCAACTTCTGCATTGGCTTTGCCAATCAAATGGACGAAACTTTCCCAGTTTAATTTTTTTAATGGAAGTTGTTGGGGTGTATATGGGTTCATATTTTTTAATTTAGCTTATTTTTACTTTTAAACTTCTTAAATTCTTCGCAAATTTTATTCAAATCATTCTTTGGGTCCTTGCGCCCAGTAGCGTCATAGCCAATATGTTCAGCGATTGCCATAAAGATTGGATACCTGCCCGCCGAATTGGAGGGTTTACCGAGTCTTTCGTTATCGGCTTTTTTGCGGACAAAAACCAAAGACGATTTAACGCCGGCGCCAAAATGAGTAAAAGCAAATTGTGGCAAACTGACCACTGCTAAAATTTGTGTTTTCTCCATTAAATAATCACGAACATATTGTAAACTGGAATTTGTCAAAATACCATCCGGCAAAACAATAGCCATTTGGCCAACTCTGGGTTTCAGAAAATCCACACAGCGTTCAATAAAAAGAATTTCAGTTTTTTGATTAGCTCGTGTCTTCTTGCCATTTTTGCCAAAGAAAAACTTTTCTAAATATGGATGCTCGCTGGCTTTAACATTAGCGCCAAAAGGAGGATTGGTGACAATAATATCAAAACGATTTTTAGCAAAACCAGGATTTTTGCGGTTCATCTTATCAATATCTTCCAGAGCGTCAAAACCAATAACATTGGTATGTCCGTCATCATGAATAATCATATTCATTTTGGCCACCCGAGCGATTGAGTCGTTGATTTCAATACCAAAAAGATTGTTTTGGGCAAAGTCGTGCCAATAGCGATATTTTTCCGCTTCATCATTTTCAAAATATTCTTTCGCGTCATTTCTGATTTTATCCAAACTATGCAAAAGAAAACCGCCTGAACCGCATGCTGGATCTAAAACCAAATCATCGTTTTTAATGTCCATCATTTTGATAGCGAAATTTACGATTTCTCTGGGAGTAAAGTATTGTCCGTTTTTGCCTTTAAAAAAATCTTCCATAAACTGCTCAAACGCCACGCCCTTAGTGTCCAGATCGGTTTTATTTAATGAAAGCCCTTGTAAATGCTCAACTACGGTATAAAGTTCTTCCGGTTCCACTTTTAAATTTTCTTTAAAAATTTCGGGATCTTTTTCTCTCGCCTCTTCATAAATATTGTTAATTCTTTTATAAACACTTTCGGCTGGTTCGTGAGTTTTAATTTGAAAATCATAATATTCGCCGTTTTTTCTGCCCTTCTTTTCATCGCGAATTTTTACGAAAATAATTTTGGATAGCTCGTCAAAAGCGACTGTCGGGTTTCTTTTGCCGCCAGCCCATAAAGTATCGTGAGATTTCTTAAGCGCGCGAATTAACTCCTGCTTTTCTAAAACTTTTAAATCCCAATTTGGATCGCCTTTTTTATATCTGAACGCTTCAATCTTGCCGTAAGAAATTGGAATATCGGTAATAATAGATTTTTCCGGAGTCTTATCGTTCCACTTTTCCGTTTCCATTGCTCGACGGGTATTGCCGGCAACGCAGATAGCGAACGGCGCTTTTAGCACTCGCGCGTTTCCAATCGCTTGCTTAGCGGCCTGCTCAAATTCCGCGTCGGTAATTCCATCCTTCTTGCATTCAACAACGATGTACGGTTTTTTCTTTTCATCGTCTTCATAAATTACAATATCCGCGTAAAATTGCGGAGTGCGACTTGGCATTTCAATTTCAAAATCTATTCGCATAGCGGGATAATTATATTTTTCAATCAAATCAAAATAATACTCAGCCCGGACTTTTTCTTCCGGATCGGAAAAATTATACTTTTTGCCGGAAGCCAGATATTTTATTTTTTTGCCATCCAAGACAAAATATTTCTTCTTTTGGCCAAACCCTAAATACTCTTCCGGTTCTGAAATAACTTCTTCTTTCATTGGCTTGTAATTCGTTTTACCCATAGTGCTAAATTAATTTTTTATCTTTAAAACTTAGAAAGCTGCCTTTGGCTACAATTATATGATCAATGATTTCAATGCCTAAAATTTTTCCGGCTTCAACCAATCTCTTGGTAATTTCCAGATCATCTTCCGACGGTTCGGGATCTCCCGATGGATGGTTATGGGCAATAATAATTTGGGCGGCCGTATGCCTGACTGCCGGCTCAAAAACTTCTCGCGGGTGGACCAGATTGGCGTTAAGCGAACCAATGGAAATAATTTCTCTTTTAATTTCTTGATTGCGCGCGTCCAAATAAAAAATTATAAAATGCTCTTTTTTATTATTTCTAATGTCCTTTAGTTCTCGCCAAACATCTTTGGGGGATAAAATAAGAACCGCTTTTTTGTTTTGCAGCATTCTCCTGCCCAGTTCAAAACAAGCGATAATCTCGCAGGATTTGGCCGCGCCCAATCCGTAAGTGTTTTTTAGTTCTTTCAATCTTGCTTCCGGCAATTTTATTTTACTGAACTTTCTTAAAATCTTTTTGGAAAGATTTACGACATTAATTCCTTTTCCGCCAGTCCGCAATAAAATTGCCAGAAGCTCCGCGTCTGACAATTTTTCCGGACCGTAATGCATTAATTTCTCTCTTGGCCTTTCTACTTTCGGCAAATCTTTAATTGTCTTTTTATCTTTTATGTCCATTTATTATCTCATCGCGCGCCATTAAAAAAATCTTACTTAAAAATCTATCTCCTTTTCCAATCTCTCACCTCCAGCAATCCCCCGCTTTATCTTTGATGGTTAATTTCTGCTTGGCTTTCCAGCCGTATTTATCACTAGTCTAGATGCATCTATGGATGCGTCTATTTTTTACTTAAAAACCAACTAACTGCGCCTCTTCCATTAATTGAATATTAAAAACGCTTCTTATTCTCTGTTTTATGATGCTGGCTAACATTATTACATCTTCAGCCGTGGCGCCGCCGGTGTTTATTATAAAATTACTATGTTTCTTGCTCACTTGCGCGCCGCCAATTTTTTTGCCTTTAAGACCGGCTTCTTCAATAAGCCATCCGGCCGGAATTTTATTGTCTTTCATTTTTAATCCGGTGTCGCTTTCAAATTTTTTGATAATTTTCTCGTCGTTAACTATCGGGTTTTTAAAAAAGCTTCCGGCGCTGGGAAAGCGCGGCTGTTTTTCTTTTCTTTTAATTATAATACTTTCAACTCTTTGCTGAATTTTTTCAGCATTGCCTTTTTTTAATTTTAATATGACTGAAAGAATTATAATATTTTGTTTTTCTTTAAAAATACTGCTCCGGTATCCGAATTTGCATTCTTGCAGCTTGTAGTTTACAGCTTGTGGCTTGCCTTGGACTACAACTCTTACTTTCTCTACCGCGTCCGCCATACAGCCGCCAAACGCTCCCGCGTTTCCTCTGACCGCTCCGCCGATTGTCCCCGGAATTCCAGCCGCCCACTCCAGTCCTGACAACCCGGCTTTCGCTGTTTTGGAAACTATTTCAGAAAGCAGAATTCCCGCCCCGCATTCCACTCGCGTATCGCGTATCGCGTATCGCGTATCGCGTATTTTAATTACTAATCCGTTAAAACCATTATCGCTAATCAAAACATTTGACCCGCCGGCTAAGACAAAACACTCTAAACCATTTTTTTCGGCGTATGCTAAAGCCTTTATAAGCTCTTTCTCATTTTTTACTTCCGTAAAAAATTTAGCCGGTCCGCCAATTTTAAAAGTGGCATAAGGAGCTAACGGAACATTTTTTTGGACATTGATCATTGCTTTAAAATAAGCACTGCAAATTAAGACTAATTAAAGGCTTAAAATGTAAGAATCACTAGCGTTGCTTATATTTTCTTTCTCTGTCATTCCGGAAAATTTCGGAGCAGCAACGGAGAAATTTATCCGGAATCTAG
>JAGGSH010000034.1 GCA_021159185.1 bacterium | reverse complement strand
GTTTAAAACTTTTCTTTCTTTAATTTCTTTTTTATAAAATTTTTCAAAATCCATTTCAGCCGCCGTTTTTATAATAAAATTTTCCGGATCGCAAGTCTGGATAATAGCTGTTCCGCGCGCGTTATTCTTTGGCCGCGCCGTTTTTCCGATAACTTGGAGTAAATTTTGAAAAGCTTTTTCATTGGTTCTGAAATCGGGCATATTCAGCAAGCTGTCAGCGTCAATAATACCAACCAAACCGACATTTTGCAAATTCCAGCCTTTGGCAATCATTTGAGTGCCTATTAAAATACTTATTTTATTTTTGGAAAATTTTTCAAAAAGTTTTTCATGAGCGTTTGCTTTTTTCATTGTTTCGGAATCAACCCTGGCTGTTTTAGCGAAAGGAAAAAGTTTTTTAATTTCCGCTTCAACTTTTTGGGTGCCGATTCCCACATTTTTAAAATTCATCCCCTGGCATTTGGAGCATTTTGGAAAAATAGACGATTTATAATTGCAATAGAGGCATCTATAGATGCCTCTATTTTGATAAACCAGCGCCCGATCACATTTCGGGCATTTCAAAACCGTCTTGCAATTTTGACAAACGGAAAAAGCGCTCATCCCTTGGCGATTGATAAAAAGTATAGTTTGAAGTTTATGTTTTAAAGCGTACTTGATTTCAGATTCCAGCTTCTTGGAGATGGGAGAATAATTTTTAATCCATTTCTCCTTTCGCAAATCCACAATTTTAGCTTGTGGCTTGTGGCTTGTGGCTTGTGGCTCGCTTCTTAATCCAGGCAGTTTTAATAATTTATATTTTTTGTTCAGCGCTTTATAATATGATTCAATGCTGGGGGTGGCTGATCCGAATACTATTTTAACTTGGTGAATTTTAGCTAGTTCTTCAGCTAATTTTCTGGCATCATAACGAGGGCTTCTGTCCCATTGTTTGAAGGAAATATCCTGTTCTTCGTCAACGATAATCAGCTTCAGATTTTTAAAAGGGGCGAAAATAGCTTGGCGGGTGCCAATGATAATTTTAGCTTTTCCCGTTTTTATTTTCTGCCAATTCCGGTAAAAGTTCCCTTTGGAAATTTTACCGGTCAAGACCGCTATTTCATTTTCTTTAAAATAAGCGCTAAATCTTTCAATTATCTGAAACACAAGAATTAATTCAGGAAGCAAAATTAAAAACTGGGATTTCAAATTTTGCTTCTTGAGTTTTAAAATCGTATCAATATAAATTTCGGTTTTATTGGAAGAAGCGGAACTATATAAATAGTAGCTTGCAGCTTGCAGCTTGCAGCTTGCCTGCTTGTCCGGCAGGCGGGTAGCTTTTTTTACGATTTGTTTTATTGCTTCTTTTTGCTCGTTAGTTAAAATGATTTTTTTTGCTTTTTGCTTTTTGTTTTTTGTTTTCTGCTTACTTCTTGCCTGCGTTCTTTTCGGTATGAAACTTTTCAAAACTATTCCCAATGAAATGATATAGTAATCCGAAATAAGTTCAGCCAGCTTTAATTGTTCCGGAGTTAAAAAATTTTCTTCAATCACGGAATTGATTTTTTTGAGCTGAATATTTCCCAATCGTTTAAAATCAGATTTGTTGCCAATAACCACGCCTTCAATTTTTCTCCTGCCCAAAGGAATTGAAGCCAGTGATCCGTTTGATATTTTTTTATCGTAGAGATAATAAAAAAACTGATCACGCGTCAAAGAAATTCCGGTAAGCGGAACAATACTTATAATAATTTTTTTATTTTTCATGGCCATATTTCCATTGTATCAGCCGTTTTTAGTTAAAGCAAAATATTTTAGCACTCGGACTTGACGACTGCTAACAATATGCTATACTTTCAGCATAGTTATGAATGACAGGCAAGAGAAAATTTTAGCGGCGGTGATTAAGGAATATACCAACACGGTTATCCCCGCGGGATCAAAAGTTTTAGCGGAAAAGTATAATCTTGAGATTAGCCCGGCTACTATCAGGAATGATATGTCCGCGTTGGAAAAAGATGGCTATTTATACCAACCGCACATTAGCGCCGGAAGAATCCCGACTGATAAAGGCTACCGTTATTTTGTGGAGGAAGTAATGAAAGACCGCGAACTTACAAAGCGGGAGCAAATAAAACTGAAAGAAGAATTGCTAAAACTTAAGGCTAAAAACACCCGGCTTTCCAGAACTACCGCCAAACTTCTCTCGGCTCTTAGCGGAAATTTAGCCATTAGCGGAGCCTTGGGTAAAGACGACTTTTGTAATTTCGGTATGAGCGAACTTATGGAAGAGCCGGAATTTCAGGAACTGGATGAAGTGTGCCGCTTGGCTGAAATACTGGACTATATTGATGAAAAATTTGACCAAATAATTGACGAAGTGAAAGAAGGCGAAACAAAGATTTTTATCGGGCGGGAAAACCCGGTGAACGAGATGTCTGGATGCTCTATGGTCGTTTCTCCTTATAAATTAAAAAGCGGGGAAAAAGGGATATTGGCGTTGATTGGACCTAAAAGAATGCGGTATGCCAAAAACAAATCATTGATTGAGTATGTGAGAAAAATACTGGGATCGTCAACAGCGATAGTTTTGCTTATCAATTTTATTTAGAAGATATGGAAGAAAAGAAAAAAGGAAAAATTTTCGGTAAAGAAAAAAATAGTTTTCCGAAAAAAGATTTCAAAAAACAATCTCAAGAATATTTAAATGGGTGGAAACGCTGTCAGGCGGATTTTGAAAATTATAAAAAACGGCAAGCTGAATCTCAAAAAGATATTATAAAATATTCTACGGAAAATATCGTGACGCAAATTTTGCCGGTTCTGGATAATTTCCAAGCAGCTACGGAACATATACCCGAAGAACAAAAAGACAGTGCTTGGGTTCAAGGAATAACGCATATTCAAAAACAATTAGAGACGGTTCTAGCTGACAATGGAGTGGAAGAAATTAAAATTAAAGCGGGAAATAATTTTAATCCCGAAATTCATGAAGCCATTGCAGAACGAACAACAAATAACGAACAATCTGCTTCGCCGGCAGGCAAGCGAACAATGAATAAAAGCGTAATCAAGAAAATAATTTTAAGAGGTTATAAAATCGGAGACAAGATTATTCGTCCGGCAAGAGTGACACTTGAGTGACTCACGAGCAACTATCTAATTTAAAGCGAGTAAGAGTGATTTTTTATATAGAAAGCGAGGTGATATTATGATGCCTAGAAAATTGGCGCCGTGGTCTTCTTGGCGAAATTTAGACAGGTTTTTTGAAGAGGGAATATTGGAAGAGGGGTTTGATTTTACTCCCTTAGTGGATATTTACCAAAAAAAAGACGAAGTGATTATAGAAACTCCGCTGACGGGAATTGATCCCGAGAAAGTGGATATTTCAATAGAAAATGATGTTCTGACTATTTCTGGCGAGACAGAAGAAAAAAAGGAAGTCAAAAAAGAAAATTATTACCGCAAAGAAATAAGAGAAGGAAGTTTTTCCCGTTCGGTGATTCTTCCAATGAATGTAAAAAGCAGCCAAGCAAAGGCCAGCTATGAGAAAGGGATTTTGAAGATTATCCTTCCCAAAGCCGAAGAGGCTAAGCCTAAAAAAATTGCCGTTAAGGTAAAGAAATAGTTTGTTTCGGCGCTGTTCAAGATTTCAAAGTTGCTTGAACAGCAAGACGAGCAAATTATGGAATAAATTAAAAAAGCGCCCTTGAAATGACGAGGCATTCCAAGGGCGGGGGAGAGGAGAGATGGAAAGATGGTTTAAAACAACTAAGTTCAATATAGCACAGTTAAATAATAAGTCAAGACAAGTAATAAATTTTTTAACTCAAAATTATGGATAATTAGAAATAATTTTCCATAATCGCAAAAAAATATGTCAAAAATATTAGGAATTGATCTGGGAACCACAAACAGCGCTATGGCGGTGGTTCAGGGCGGAAAGCCTGAAATTATTGAGAATAAAGAAGGCAGCCGCACTACGCCGTCTATGGTAGCGGTTTCCAAAAATGGAGAAAGGCTGGTTGGCCTTTTAGCTAAACGGCAAGCGGTTACCAATCCGGAAAACACTTTGTTTTCTATTAAGCGCTTAATCGGAAGAAGCTTTGAAGACAAGGAAGTGCAGGAAGACTTGAAGCTTATGCCGTATAAAATTGTCAAAGCCAACGGCGGAGTGAAAGTGAAAATGGGCGACAAGGAATATACCCCGCGGGAAATTTCCGCTATGGTTTTGCAAAAATTGAAAGCGGACGCGGAAGAAAAATTGGGAGAAAAAATTGAAAAAGCGGTTATTACCGTTCCGGCTTATTTTGACGATTCGCAAAGGAAAGCCACCAAAGAAGCCGGGGAAATCGCGGGGCTTAAAGTGGAGAGGATTATTAACGAGCCTACCGCCGCCGCTTTAGCTTACGGCTTTAACAAAAAAAAGGATGAAAAAATTGCCGTTTACGATTTGGGCGGCGGAACTTTTGACATCTCTATTTTAGAGGTGGGAGATGACACGGTGGAAGTCAAGTCAACTAATGGCGACACTCATTTAGGGGGAGATGATTTTGACCAAGTGATAATTAATTGGATTATTGGCGAATTTAAGAAGCAGGAAGGAATAGATTTAAGCCAAGATAATTTAGCTTTGCAGAGAATTAAAGAAGCGGCCGAAAAAGCTAAGATTGAACTTTCCACCGCGGTGGAAACGGAAGTAAACCAACCGTTTATTACCAGCGATGCCAGCGGACCGAAACATCTGGTGTTGAAACTGACTCGATCCAAATTAGAAGAGCTAATCGGCGATTTAGTCCAGAAAACAATGGAACCTGTGAAAAAAGCGCTGGCTGACGCAAAATTGGAAACCAAAGATATCAATGAAATTATTTTGGTGGGCGGAATGACCAGAATGCCTTTAATTATTCAGGAAGTGGAAAAATTCTTCGGACAAAAACCGAACGCTTCCGTTAACCCGGATGAAGTAGTGGCTATGGGCGCGGCTATTCAAGGAGGAGTTTTAGAGGGAACAGTGAAGGATGTTTTATTGTTAGATGTTACTCCTTTGACGCTGGGAATTGAAACAATGGGAGGAGTTTCCACCCCGCTTATTGGCAAGAATACCACTATCCCAGCTTCCAAATCCCAGATATTTTCCACTGCCGCTGACAACCAGCCCAGCGTGGAAATTCATGTTCTTCAGGGCGAACGGGAAATGGCGGAAGGAAATAAAACACTGGGAAGATTTATTCTGGACGGAGTTCCTCCAGCTCCGCGAGGCGTGCCTCAAATTGAAGTCACTTTTGACATTGACGCCAACGGAATTCTTAATGTTACCGCAAAAGACAAAGCGACCGGAAAAAGCCAGTCCATAAGGATTGAAGCTTCCAGCGGAATCTCCGACGAAGAAATTGAGAAAATGAAAAAAGACGCGGAAGCTCACGCGGAAGAAGACAAGAAGAAAAAAGAAACCATTGAAATCAAAAACACGGCGGATGCTTTAACGCATAGCACCGAAAAGGCTTTGAAAGACGCCGGAGATAAAATATCAGCCGATAAGAAAAAACCAGTGGAAGAGAAAATTGAAGCTCTGAAAAAAGTAAAAGACGGCGATGATATTGAAGCTATTAAAAAAGCCAGTGAAGAATTATCCCGAGAAGCGCAGAAAATAGGGCAAGAACTTTACCAAGCCGCCCAATCCGCCCAAGGCGGGCAAGAGCGGGAAAATACGCCGGGCGGAGAAGAGAAAAAAGACGGTGAAGTTAAAGACGCGGAAGTGGAGCAGGAAAAGAAGAAGGATGACGAGGGGGAAAATAAAAGCGATAGTGAAAAGAAATGAATCTTGATATAAAGCGGGGCGTTTTGCCCCGCTTTTTTTAAGGAAAGGCATAAAGAAAATTTAAAAATCAAATTAAATCATAAAACAATGAGTAAAAAAATAATAGTTATAATAATTATCATTATCTCGCTAATCACTACCTGTATGTTCTGCTATTGGCTGAATATCCATAGCAAGGATAATGTAATAAGCTCAAAAATAAATTTAGGAGTTGGACAAAATAGTAAAACCAAAACAAATACTGATAGTAAAAACCAGAAAATTGTTAATGAAAATGTTGTCAATAAGATTAATCAAGATAAAAATAATGAGAATGTTTATGTTAATAAAAAGTTTAATTTCCAAATTAAATTCCCGCAAGATAATTTAGCAATTTTGATAAAAAAGGAAAAGTTGGATAGTTATAATCCTCATAATCCCATTTTTGCTTATTATTTTGGAAAAAACAAAAAAGATATTATTTACGACGCAGGCACGACTTACGGAGGATTATTTACAATTTATGTTTATAATTTGAGCCAATGTTCCATTGGTAATAAATACAGCGAAAGTTTTTGCTATAGAGCCGAGAAAAAAGTAAGCAAAAATCCAAGTTGGCACGGGTGTTATATTAAAGAAGATTGCGCAAGTAAATCTCTTTGGATGCGAAATGATGAATATCTTATTCAAATACGGCCTAATTTTTTTAATCAAGAAAAAAGCGAAGCATATATAGAAAAATGCCAGTTTATCTTAACCTGATTTGAAATTAGGCGAAGTGAAGTCAAATAAATGATGTCATCCAAAAAAGCGGGGCGTTTTGCTCCGCTTTTTTTTATTTTCAAATTTTGCTACAATAATAAAGATGAAAAAACAAATACTAAAATACAGCTTAATATTTTTGACGCTTTTGTTTTCTTTTTTCGCGTGGTTGTCGGTTGATCAAGCCGTTAATAATCCGGAATCCAGCAATTGGCTCGTTCCCGTAATTTGGTTTTCACTGTTTTTTATTATTTTGGCTTTAAGTATCGTTTTAATCAAAGAAACTTATGTCTTAACGGGGCTATTGGCGGTTTCTTTCCTATCCAGCTTTATTTTCGTTTTCAATGGCTGGCATTTTTTGCCGGTTGTTCTCAGTTTACTTCTTGCTTACTTGGCTATGGCAAGAATTAAAAATGACTTAAAGCTGAATGTTAAAATTGACCTTTGGAAAACAATCAGAAGGGGAAGGATGCTTTTAATTATTTCCTTAGCGATTATCATTACCAGCCAATATTATTTCGGCGTGAAAGATTTTAAAGCCAGCGCGCTTATTCCCCAATTAAAACCCGGCGACATTGCTAATGGCTTGGCATCAAGAATTATTTCAACAATTAATCCCGGAATTAAAATCAGCGAAGATAAAGATATGACTGTTGACCAATTTATTCTCCAAACACAGAAAATGAACGATCAAAAAAATGCCGGCATTTCTGTCGATAAAGAGATTGACAAAATTGTTGCTGAAAAATTTGGAGATACGGCCTCGCCAAGCCGGTTAGACGAGATTAAAAAAGAATACGCTAAAAATATGGAAGAGCCGGACGGGCGAAATATGATATTGGAAGAAGGAAGAAAACAACTTTCAGAAATAGCAGGCAGAGAACTTGCGGGAGAAGAAAAAATATCCGAAGTTATTTCCGAAATGATAAATAGTAAAATAACTAACTTTTTAGGAGTAAGTATGGACAATCCGAAAAAAGTTCCGCTTATCCCAATCGCTTTAGCGATTATAATTTTTTTAACGGTTATCTCTTTAGGATCTTTCTTAAGTCCGTTATGGATGCTCTTATCGGCGTTAATTTTTACCATTCTAGCTAAAACTAAAATAATACAAATTAAAAAAGTCCCGGTGGAGATGGAAATAATTGAGTAAGCGACTTTAGTAAGCAAAGTGTAAGAAACCCTAGTGTTGTTTATATTCTCTCGTTATGTTTATTCCCGCTTCCCCTATGTCATTCTCGTGAAAACGGAAATTCAGGGTAAAATCACTGGCTTAAATAATTATCCTGGATTCCCGCCTGCGCGGGAATGACATAAAGAAGCGCGGGAATGATAAGTAAAAACAATTAACAAAAATGCAAACAACGCGACGAAATCTTACAAGTAAAGCAGCAGAATGGCTGGAATATGATTTTTTAGCACTCTCATTGGGGGATTGCTAATTTTTTTGTTTTGGTGTAGAATAATATTTATGGAAGATTACTACAAAACTCTGGGCGTTGACAGAAACGCGTCCGATGATGAAATTAAAAAAGCTTTTAGAAAACTGGCGCACAAATACCATCCGGATAAAAAAGGCGGGGATGAGAAGAAGTTTAAAGAAATAAATCAGGCTTATCAAGTTTTATCCGATAAAACTAAACGCCAGCAATATGACCAATTCGGACAAAATTTTGAGCAAGCGGGAGCGGGACAAGGCGCCGGCGGTTTTTCCGGGTTTTCCGGATTTCAAGGTTTTGGCGAAAATCAGGAAGGATTTGAAGGATTTTCTGCTCAAGGCAGTTCAGGTTGGGAAGATATTTTTTCCGATGTTTTTGGCGGCGGCGCGAGAACCGAAGCCCGCCAAAAAACCGGGCAGGATATTCAAGCAGATGTGGAAATTAGTTTTGAAGAAATGGTTAATGGAGCGCGCCGCGAACTAAAATTATATAAAAGCGTTACTTGTTCCGCTTGTGGAGGATCGGGAGGAGAACCGGGATCCAAAGAAGAAACTTGCGCAAAATGCAAAGGAACGGGACAGATTAAAAAAACTATCAAAAGCTTTTTTGGAACATTTGTTCAATCTTCAGTTTGTCCAACTTGCCGCGGGAAAGGCAAAACATTTTCCCAGAAATGCCGCAAATGCGGAGGCGATGGCAGGGTAAAAGAATATCAAAATATTGAAGTAGAAATTCCAGCCGGAATCCAAGATGGTCAAACTATTTCTTTACGCGGACAGGGAGAAGCTGGAGAGTTAGGCGCTCCGGCGGGAGATTTGTATATAACGGTGCGCGTAAAATCTCATAATAAACTTGAGCGGGAAAATGATAATATAATCTCATCCGAAGAAATAACTTTTTCTCAGGCAGCTTTGGGTGATAAAATTGAAGTGGAAACTATCGGCGAAAAATTAAAAATGAAAATTCCTTCTGGAACGCAATCAGGAGAAGTTTTCAGAATAAGAGGAAAAGGAATCCCGCATTTGGGCGGCCGAGGCAAGGGCGACTATTTGGTAAAAATTATCGTCAAAACCCCCCGGCGCTTATCACGAGAACAAAAGAGATTAATGAAAGAATTGGGAAAGATGGATGGCTAAAAACAAACCCGTCGCGCGTTGATTTTAAAATTTTCAACAAGCGGCGCTTTTTTTATTTGGTCTAATTAAGAAAATGGGATATAATAAAACCATGTTAGATTCAAAAAACAATCTAAAAACTTTTTTTAATCCTCGCTCAATCGCCATTGTGGGAGTTACGGAAAAGGAGGGAAAGGTGGGTAATGTGGTGGCGAAAAATATTCTTAACATAGGATATGGTGGCGAAGTGTTTTTGGTTAATCCCAAACATAAAGAACTTTTTGGGAGGAGATGTTATTCCAGCTTAGAGGAAATTAATGAGAAAGTTGATTTGGCGATTATTATTATTCCCGCTAAATTTGTTAACAATACCATTAAAAACGCGGCGGACAAAGTTAAAAATTTCGCGATAATTTCCGCCGGGTTTTCGGAGATGGGAGAAAAGGGAAAGAAAAGAGAAAATGAATTAGCTAAATTGGCGGAAAAAAATAATTTAAATATTCTCGGACCAAATTGCCTGGGATTTATAAATCCTAAAATAAAATTAAACGCTTCGTTTGCTGGAGGAATGCCTGAAATGGGCAATATTGCTCTTATTTCACAATCCGGAGCTTTAGCGGTAGGTTTTATGGACGCGGCGGAAAAAGAGGGAATAAAATTTTCTAATTTGATTTCCATAGGCAATAAAGCGAGAATAAACGAAACCGATCTTATAAAATATTTCTCCGGCGATGAAAGCACTAAAGCCATTGCGGTTTATATTGAAGGAATAAAAAACGGAAGGGAATTTATGAAAATTACCGAGAAAGTTTCCGCTAAAAAGCCGATTATAATTCTTAAAGCGGGGAAAACTGAAAAAGCCCGAAAAGCTATTGTATCCCACACTGGAGCGCTGGCGGGAAGCAGTGAAATTATAAACGCTGTTTTTGAGAAAGCGGGAATTTTGCGGGCGGATAATCTGGAAAACTTTTTTGATTTAATTAAACTTGCTTCCAATTCCAGCATTTCTAAAAATAAAGAGGCGATTATTATTACTAACGCCGGAGGTCCGGGAGTCTTGACCGCGGACGCTTTCGGCGGAAAGGAAATAAAATTGGCAAAAATTGGCGATAAAACAAAAAAAGAATTAAAAAGTTTTCTGCCGGATGAATCATCAGTAGAAAATCCGATTGATCTTTTAGGAGACGCCCAAGAAGATCGTTATAAAAAAACTTTGAAGATTGCAAGTCAAGAAAATGCGGGAATGATTATTTGCGTTCTTACTCCCCAGGACCAAACGCCCTGCGAAAAAATCGCCCATGAGATAATTGATTTTAAAAATAAAACGGGGAAAACGACAATTACTGTTTTTATCGGCGGAAAGAAAATCATTAAGGCCTTAGATATTTTGAGAGAAAATAATATTCCCAATTTTTCTTTTCCGGAAAAAGCGGTGAAAGTTTTGGATAAATATTATAAATGGAGCGCTTGCGATGCTTCTGCTTTAATTCAAAAAGAAAAAATCAATAAAGAACGACAGGAAAAAACACTGGATATCATTGAAAAAGCGAAAGCGGAAAACCGCGACGCGCTTTTGTTTTCAGAGGCTAAAGAGATTATGGATTTGTATGGAATTAGTGTCGTGAAAGCGGTGAATCTAGATTCCCGCCGAAGTTTATCCGCCGGATTGGCGGACGGGAATGACATAGAGGGAACTGAGAATAGCATAGATAAGGAAAAGAATGGCATAATAGCAAATGAAAATGATATGGAAGTAAAATTTCCAGTAGCGGTTAAAGTTGACAGTGATAAAATTTTACACAAAACCGACCGGCAGGGAGTTATTTTAAATATTAAAAATCAAGAGGAACTGAAAGTTGCCATAGGAAAAATGGAAGATAGTTTTCCCGGAGAAAACATAATTATTCAGCCAATGTTGGAAATCCAAACTGAATTGATATTGGGAATTAAAAAAGACGCGGTTTTCGGACCGATTATAGTTTGCGGACTGGGAGGAATTTACACAGAAATTTTTAAAACAGTTGAATTTTTCATTCCTCCTATGAATACTGAAAAAATAAAAAAGCGTTTAGCTAAAAGTAAGCTGGGATTTTTATTCAAAGAAACTCGGGGGCAAAAGTCATACAATATTGAAAATCTAGCAGGAATAATTTTAAAACTCGCGCAATTAGCTATAGAAATTAGAGAAATAAAAGAATTTGATATAAATCCTTTATTAATCTACAATAACGGTAAAGAAACAAAAGCGGTAGATATAAAAATAATTATTTAATTTTAGTAAAAAATATGGAAAATAAACAAGTAAAAATTCTTATTGTGGACGATGATATTGATATTCGGGAAATTTACGCGGAAGTTTTCAGAAAGGCCGGATTCAATGTTACGGAAGCAAACGACGGACTGGAGGGTTTGGATAAAGCCGGTAAAGAAATTCCGGACGTAATTTTCACCGGGATTATAATGCCCCGCATGGATGGGTTTACCATGATGGACGCGTTAAAGAAAAATGTGGCTACTTCTAAAATTCCCGTAGTTATCTCTTCCCATATGGGAAGAGAGGAGGATAAGAAAAAAGCCGAGAAACTGGGAGCTAAGGATTTTATTGTCCGCGGCGCGACTTCTCCCAATCAAGCAGTAGAAAGAATAAAAGTTCTTTTTATGGAGGGGAACTATTTCATAGAATTTGATCCGTATAATTTAGACGCCGCCAAATTATCTCATGATCTCAATATTAGTAAAGGTTTCCAGTGTATGGAGTGTAATGAAAGGCTGGTTTTAAAAATTCACTTTGACAATCCTAAGGAAGGGCTTTTCAGCGCTCGCTTTGTCTGCCCTAAATGCGGTTGGATATTGAAAATATAACGCAAATGCCTAATTGGAAAATAAGAAAAAGAATTAAAATAAAAAATGAAAGCGATTATCCGTTTCATCCTATAGCGCTAAACATATTTTTCCAAAGAGACATCAGCACTTCCAAAAAGATAAACAGCTTTCTTTTTCCCGACTATGAAAAAGATATTCATAGTCCTTTTTTGTTTTCTCAGATGCCTAAAACAGTGAAGAGAATCAAAAAAGCCAGGAAGAAAAAAGAAAAGGTGGTAATTTTCGGCGACTACGACGCTGACGGCGTGACTTCAACCGTTGTTTTGGCAGAAACTTTAAGAAAATTGAAAATTTCTTATGATACATATATTCCTGATAAAAAAAGTGAAGGATACGGACTAAATTTGAAAGCGATAGAAAAATTAAAAAAACAAAATGTCAATCTTATAATTACCGTTGATTGCGGAATTAGTAATTTTAGGGAAATAGAAAAAGCTAATGAACTGGGAATAGATGTGATAGTGACGGATCATCACCATATTCCTTCTAAAATCCCCAAGGCTCACGCTATTATTAACGCTCATATGGATGAAGGCTATCCATTCAAAGATTTGGCTGGCGTGGGCGCGGCTTTCAAACTCGCGCAGGCTTTATATGAAAAAATTATTCCGGAAGAAAAGGAACAATTAAAGTGGCTATTGGACTTAGTGGCTATTGGAACCATAGCTGACTGCGTTCCTTTAACGAAAGAAAACAGAACGCTGTGCAAATACGGCTTGGTTGTTCTTTCTAAAACTCGCCGAACGGGATTGCAAGAACTTTTCAAAGTAGGCGGAATTTTGGTGGACGAAAATAATATTCCCGACACTCATAAGGTTTCTTTTCAAATCGCGCCCAGAATAAACGCGGCTGGCAGAATGAATCACGCCAGTATCGCTTATAATTTAATTTCCGAAAAAAACAGAATTAAAGCGCGCGACCTAGCCTTAGAACTGGAAGACTGCAATAAAAAAAGGCAGGCTGTCACTAAGCGAATCGTTGAGGAAGTGGAAGTATTAGCCAATAACGCATTCAGAAACAAGAAATTTATTTTCGCGGCAGGGAAACATTTTCCCATAGGCATAGTGGGATTGGCGGCGGGAAAAATTGCCGACAAATTTAAAAAACCTTCGGCGGTTTTGCAAAAAGGAGAAGATGAAAGCAGAGGATCATTTCGCAGTATTCCGCAAATTAATATTATTGAAGTTATTGAAAAATGCGGCGATCTTTTGATTGAATACGGCGGACACAGCCAAGCGGCGGGAATTTCTATAAAAAATAAAAACTTGGAAAGATTTTATAAAAAGCTAAACGCTTTAATAGAAAAAGAGCTTGAAAATAAAGACATCTCACCGGAAATTTTGATAGACGCGGAAATTTCACCCGAAGACATAGGCTTTAAATTAGCTGAAGAAATAAAAAAAATGGAGCCTTTTGGCAAAGGAAATGAAGAGCCGATTTTCTTGACAAAAAATCTTATTGTGGAAGAATTGAAATGGGTAGGAAATGGCGAAAAACATTTAAAGCTGTTCTTGCGCCCCAATAATAAAACGCCCAAAATTTTTGAAGCTATCGGATTTAATTTGTCCGATGAATTCAAAAATATTAAGCAAGGCAATGCCATAGATATAGTTTTCAACCTTCAGCAAGACAGCTGGAATGGAAACAAAAAAATACAGTTGGTAATAGTTGATTTGAAAATTATGCAACAACTCTAACATGCGAATTGCGTCCGAATGGCTTAAATGAAAAAAACGAAAAGGAGGAACACATGAAAAGAAAAGCTGACCTAAGAGCAATTATTGTAGAATCTGGAGCAAGAAAATATTATACTCTCTTTGATGTATGCACGAGCATTAAAGATATGAATAAACTTCCCTATGGCGGACATGCGTCTTTTAGCGTCCCAAGCGGCAATATAGACATAAGACGGCCTGCAACAATTAGAAGTTTACTGGAACGCATAAAAAGAGAAGCTATTATATACAATATACCGTTTAATAGTATAAGAAATCTCGAGAAATTCAAAAAGCTTGCCGAAAAAGACGGAATGAGATTTTCTTGATCTTTTTGCAATTATGCAATTGACTGCCGGAGCACTGCAATGTTTCGGCTTTTTATTTTATGCGATATTGTAAATATCTGCGAATATTGTATAATAAAACTATGATAAAGTTTGAAAAAGTAAGCAAGGTTTTTCCGGGCGATTTCGTGGCATTGGAAAATATCAATCTGCTTGTAAAAAAAGGGGAGTTTGTTTCTGTCGTGGGACACAGCGGCGCGGGAAAAACAACTTTGCTTAAATTGATTTACGCGGAGGAACAGCCGACTTCCGGAAAAGTTTATTTCAAGGACAGAGATGTTAGCACTATTAAGAAAAGGTATGTGCCTTATTTCAGAAGAAATATCGGAATGGTGTTTCAGGATTTTAAATTGCTGACAGAAAAAACTGTTTTTGAAAATGTCGCTTACGCGCTGGAAGTGGCTGGAAAAAGCAATCGGGAAATAAGCGAAGAAGTTCCGGGAATACTGGACATAGTTGGATTGTCTAACAAGATGGAAAAATATCCGGAACAATTAAGCGGCGGGGAACAGCAAAAAGTTTCTATGGCCAGAGCTTTAATTCATTGTCCCTCGGTAATTATAGCCGATGAGCCCACCGGAAATTTAGATCCGACATCCAGTTGGGAAATTGTTCAGCTGTTAATTAAAATAAATGGCATGGGAACCACGGTTATTCTGGCTACGCACGACAAAGAAGTGGTCAACAAAGCCAATAAAAGAGTGGTGGTTTTGGAAAAGGGAAAAATTGCCAGCGATATTAAAAAAGGCAAATACACAGTATGAAATTTTTAAAAATTTGGAGGACATTTAAAGAAGGTTTGAAAAATTTTTCCCGCCACTGGTGGTTAAGTTTTGCCACCATTATAATATTAACTCTTTCCCTTTATGTGGTGAGTGTCACCGCGCTTTTGGGCATCGCCGCCAATTCAATAATCAAAAATATTCAAGATAAAGTAAATATCAGTGTTTATTTTAACCCGGAAGTTTCGGAAAAAGAAATTTTGAAAATCAAAGATGATTTGAAAATATATCAGGAAATAAAATCAGTGGCATATATTTCCCAAAATCAGGCGCTAGATGAATTTGTGGCCAGTGAAAATAATGATCCGATAATAAATCAAGCTTTAGAAGAAATTGACGAGAATCCTCTTCTTCCTTCATTAGTTATAACCGCTCATAATTCAAATCAATATAAGATTATCGCTCAAGCGGTTGAAGGCTCCGATTTCCGCGACAAAATCAACCAGATAAATTATGAAAAAAATAAAGCCACGATTGAGAATTTAAATAAGATTATGGGACTAACGGAAAAAGCGGGACTGATTTTAGGAACTATTTTTCTGCTGATAGCGGTGCTGATAACTTTCAATACTATTCGCTTGAATATGTACTCCCGCAAAAAAGAATTTGAAATTATGCGGCTGGTCGGCGCTTCCAATTTATATGTTCAAATGCCATCTATTTTTGAGGGGATTTTTTATGGAATTTGCGCGGCGGTATCCGCGATGGCATTTCTGTTAATTACCGCTAAGCTTATAGCTCCTTTAACTAAAGGATCTCTTCAGGAAGGGGACTTACTGTCATTTTGTTTTCAATATTTTTGGATTATTTTCGTGGGAATTTTTATGTTGGGAGTTGTACTAGGCGTAACTAGCAGTTTTATCGCTATTAGAAGGTATTTGAAGATATAATTCGTAAGAAATTCCAATATTATTTATAGTTTCACCTTATGTCATTCCGGAAAATTTCGGAGTAGCAACGGAGAAATTTATCCGGAATCTATGCTTTCAATTATCTCATGCTGAAACTCATGCTGAAAGGTTTTGGCAATTCTAGATTCCGGACATTTTTTCTTTCGCTATCGCTCCAAAAAAATTCCGGAATGACATATAAAAAATAGTTATGGAAGCTATCAAAACTAACTGGAAAAAAATTATTATTAGTGTTATCCTAATAGCTGTAATCGTGCTGGGAATTACGGTGATCATTTTGAAACTACCCGAAAAATCCGGAGAGCCTAAAAATGAAAAATCGCAGCAACAACAAATTTACGCAGTGTCGGTTCAGGTAAGAGACCAGCATAATAGCGATCCCGAAGAAGATGCTCGGACATGTTTAAAGAAGGGTGATGTTTTGGTAGTTTTGCCGGAAGGGCATACATGGTCAAAAACGGAACTTATCAGCAGCCTTATTTTGAAAATAAAAATGACGGAAGAGCAAGCCGCTAAATTGACCCAGCCGATAGAAAAAGAAAGCGGCGAAAAAAGAGAGAACGGAGAGCCGGCAGAAAAAGAAACAGTTAAAATGAGAAAATATCGGATAAAAATTGAAGATTTGGATTTTGATATGAAAAAATTGTCGGAAGGCCAACCGTTTGGGAATAAAGTGTTTGAGTGGAAAGATATTGTGGAAGAAAAGTGATGGTATTGTTTAAAAAAATCTTAGTGTCATTTACGACTTCATTTTATGTCATCCCGGAAAATTTCGGAGCGATAGCGGAGAAATTTATCCGGAATCTAGGATGAGAAAATGCGAACATAATAAATCAGTCAGTTAACTTAAAAGCTCTCATAATTTTATCCTAGATTCCCGCCTGCGCGGGAATGACATGGGATATAAGATAATAAATTTTAAATTCTAAATTATGTCAAAGGTAAAAATAAACGAGGATTTTTGCATCGGATGCGGAGCTTGCGAGTCAATCTGCCCCAATGTTTTCAGGTTGGAAAACGGAAAGGCTAAAGTGATCGCTGAAGAATGCAAAGATTGTAATTGCCAAGAAGTTGCGGAAAGTTGTCCGGTCAACGCTATTTTGGTGGAGGAATAAATTTAAAACCGATGCCTACTAAATGCCATATTGGATAAAAAACGGTTTATATGGATTAGTATTTATGAATACAATTTATCTGTTTTATCTTATTCCATTTGGCAATACTATATGTGGCGGAATGTTAACTTATATGAATAGCGTTTTGTTTATGTTAGCTTTTCTATCTGCTCATCTTTTTTTAACTTTTCCTCTAACACTTTTACAAATTCCTGAATCATACTTATTTTCCATTTCAGGAAGAGGATTTCTTGGACATCTCGGACACTTTCATTTACTCGGTTATTTATATCTAACCGTAATTTACTTTTTTTATCGGTATGATAATAGGATTTTTAATAAATAAATTACATAAACAAAATGGAAATTAAAAAAGAAATAAAACAAAAAACAATCAAAACTAAAGTTTCTAAAAAAACTATAACAGCGATAATAATACTGACTATTTTTTTGTCATCTGTTTTTGGAGCCGCTTTTGGCTTTATGTCCAGCCAAATGGCTGATTTTGTTTTTTCAAAAGTTTTAAATAAAGATAGTGATTCTAAAAAAGAAACAATAATCGGAAAGCAAAAAGTTATTCAGGAAGAATCAGCCGTGATTGATGTAGTGGAAAAAGCTTCGCCAGCGGTGGTTAGCATTGTCATTACCAAAGATGTGCCTAAATTCAAAAACTTTTTTGAAAGTCCTGACGATCTAGATTCTTTATTTGAGTTTTTTAATCGCGGATGGAGTAATAGGCAGCGGCAGGAAGAACCGGAAACGGAAAAACAAAAAATAGGAGGAGGCTCGGGATTTATTGTCTCGTCTGATGGAATGATTGTTACCAATAAGCATGTCGTGGAAGATACGGAAGCTGATTATACGGTAATAACTGGCGATGGAAAAGAATACTCTGCCAAAGTTTTAGCCCGCCATCCGTCTGTGGATGTGGCGATTATAAAAATTGAAGGTGATAATTTTCCGATTTTAGAACTGGGAAATTCGGACAATCTTAAAATAGGGCAGACTGCTATTGCTATTGGAAATCCGCTGGGAGAATTTTCTAACAGCGTAAGCCGAGGAATAGTGTCTGGACTTAAAAGAGATTTAGTGGCCGGTTCCGGCTGGGGACGAACGGAACGCTTGTCTAATATTATTCAAACCGATGCGGCTATCAATCCGGGAAATTCAGGCGGACCTCTTTTGAATATCAGCGGGCAAGCCATAGGCGTAAATGTAGCCATGGCGCAAGGAGCGGAAAATATCGGTTTTGCTTTACCCATTAATGAAGTCAAGAAAACCATCCAGCAAGTTAAGGACAATGGAAAAATATCCATTCCATTTTTGGGAGTGCGTTATATTATTTTAAACAAATCTATCCAAAAAGAAAATGACCTGCCTTTTGATTACGGCGCTTTGGTTTTGCGGGGAGAAAAAATTACCGATTTGGCGGTTATTCCCGGATCACCGGCCGATAAAGCCGGCATCGTGGAAAATGACATTATTTTGGAAATAAATGGAGAAAAAATCACCGAGAAAAATCAATTAAACGATCTGATTGTTAAATACAGCGTCGGTGACGAAATTACCCTAAAAATCTGGCATAAGGGAAAAGAGAAGGAAGTAAAAGTGAAGTTGGAAGAGAGGAAGTGACAAACACATGTCCACATAACCGCATAAGGACACGCGAAATAAAATAGGCCGAGCAAGATTGTTAAAGAGCAATTCAAATTTCACCTCTGCTCGCGATTGGAATAAGAGGTGAAATTAAAGAATCCCTGTTTTCTGCCAAAGGCAGATAAAAAAATTCAGGGATTTTTTGAAAGCAAAAAAATATTATATCATAAACCAAGATGAGTAATTTTCCTTCTATTCCTTGTTATGCGCTCTTAGGTTTGAGTGAATTATTTCGCCACAACTGATTATTATGCGAGTTTATCATTTGATTTAAACCAAATGATATTTTATAATGAGTATAAATTAACACGATCATTTTAAGGGATTGTCTGTGTTATAGTAATAAATTATTATAGATAAAACTTTAAAAGAATAGTTATGGACATAAACAAATTTACCGCCAAAAGCCAGGAGGCTTTAAGGAAAGCGCAGGAAATCGCGCTGGATGAAAACCAGCAGCAGATGGATGTTTTTCATTTACTGGGCGCTTTGGTTTCCCAGGAAGATTCTATCGTGCCGATTGTTTTGCGGAAGATGGAAGCGAATACGGAGAAAATAAAAAGCGAAATTAGCGAGGAAATTAAAAAATATCCCCGTTCCGGCGGGGGAGCGGCGGGACAGATTTATGTTACTCCGTTTCTGGCGCAAATTTTAGGCCAAGCGGAAAAAGAAATGAAAAAAATGAAAGACGAGTTCGTTTCCACCGAGCATCTTTTCCTGGCAATTTTAACCGTTCCCGGAAAAGCTAAAGAATTATTGGAAAATTATAAAATTAATTACGATAATGTTTTGAAAATGCTTTCCCAAACGCGAGGGAGCCAAAAAGTAGACAGCCCAGAGCCGGAAGGAAAATTCCAGGCTTTGGAAAAATACACGCTAAACTTAACCGAAATGGCGCGCGGGGAAAAACTTGATCCGGTAATCGGACGGGACGAGGAAATCAGAAGAGTGATGCAAGTGTTAAGCCGCCGAACTAAAAATAATCCGGTGCTTATCGGAGAGGCGGGAACAGGAAAAACGGCTATCGTGGAAGGGTTGGCGCAAAGAATCGTTTCCGGCGATGTTCCCGAGAGTTTAAAAGACAAAGAAATTATGTCGCTTGATCTGGGATCCCTTTTAGCAGGAGCCAAATTTAGAGGAGAGTTTGAGGACCGTCTAAAAGCTATGCTTAAAGAAATTGACCGATCGGCAGGCAAGTATATTCTATTTATTGACGAACTGCATACTTTAGTGGGAGCCGGAGCTACGGAAGGCGCGCTAGACGCCTCCAATATGCTAAAGCCTGCTTTGGCAAGGGGAAGAGTACGAACTATCGGCGCTACCACGCTTAAAGAATACCAAAAATACATTGAAAAAGACGCGGCATTAGAACGGAGATTTCAACCGGTTTACATTGACGAACCAGACACGGAAAACGCCATCGCAATTCTTAGGGGAATTAAAGAAAAATATGAAATTTACCATGGAGTAAAAATTACCGACGACGCCGCGCAAGCAGCCGTAAAGCTTTCTCAAAGATACATAACTGACCGCTATCTTCCTGACAAAGCGGTGGATTTAATAGATGAAGCTGCCTCATCCTTAAAGATGGACATTAACTCTATGCCGGCGGAACTAGACCAAATGGAAAGAAGTATCCGTCGCTTGGAAATTGAAAAGAAAGCACTTCAAAAAGAAAAAGACGGAGAGACTAAAAAGAAAATCAGCAAGATTAACAGGAAGTTGGCGGAGCTTAAAGAAAAGTCCAAGAAACTAGCCATTCAATGGAGAACAGAAAAGGATTTAATAACCGCTGTCAGGAAGAGTAAAAAGGAAACTGACAGGCTTAAATCCGAAGCGGAAGTGCTGGAAAGAAAAGGTGAATTAGATAAAGTGGCAGAAATCCGCTACGGAAAAATTCCGGAAATAGAAAAAAGGATTAAGAACGAGAGAAAAAAACTCAATGAGATTCAAAAAAAGGAAACTATTTTAAAGGAGGAGGTAGGCGAGGAGGATATTGCCAAAATTGTTTCTCGCTGGACAGGCATCCCTGTCTCTAAAATGCTTCAAGGTGAAATGCAAAGGCTGGCTAGAGCCGAAGAGGAATTAAAGAAAAGGGTGGTAGGTCAAAGTGAGGCTATAGTCTCCGTAGCTAACGCTATCCGCCGCTCACGGGCAGGAATAGCCGAAGAAGGCAAGCCGATCGGTTCGTTTATTTTTCTAGGACCGACCGGAGTGGGAAAAACCGAATTGGCTAAAACTTTGGCGGAATTTTTATTTGATGACGAAAAAGCTCTGACCCGGCTGGATATGAGCGAATATATGGAGGCTCATTCTGCTTCCAAAATTATCGGATCTCCTCCGGGATATATCGGTTATGAAGAAGGCGGCCAGCTCACTGAAATAATCCGCCGCCGTCCCTACAGCGTAATTTTGCTGGACGAAATTGAGAAAGCCCATCCGCAAGTTTTTAATATTCTGCTTCAAATTCTTGACGACGGAAGATTAACTGATGCCAAAGGAAGAGTTGTTGATTTTAAAAACACAGTTATTATTATGACTTCTAATGTGGGATCGGACATAATTTACAGAATGCGAGAGGTTGGATTTAAAGGAGAGAGAAATAAAAATGTTGTCAACGAAAAAGAGATGCGGGAAAAAGTGCTGGCTAGCTTAAAAGAAAATTTTAAACCGGAATTTTTAAACCGTTTGGATGAAATTATCATTTTCCATCCGCTTAATAAAGAAATGCTAAAGAAAATCGTGGAATTGCAACTGGAAAAAATGCGGAAAAGGCTGTTTGAAAAAAATATCGCTCTGGATATTTCTCCGGAGATCAAAAAATATTTAGCCAAGAAAGGCTACGATCCCGCCTACGGAGCCAGACCGCTTAAAAGAGTTATCCAAAATGAAATCCTAGACAAGCTAGCTATGCGAATTATTGAAGGAAAAATAAAAGAGGGAAAGAAAGTTAAGATCGGATGGAAAAAGGGAAAAATAGTCTTTGAGTAAGTGTGAAAGAAGCGACAAGCATATGTCCATATAACCACATAAGGACACGAGAAATAAAATGAAATAAGCCGGGCAAAATTAAAGAGCGATTCCAAATTTCACCTCTGCTCACGATCGGAATCGGAACAAGAGGTGAAATTTAAAAATCCCTGAATTAAAACAGGGATTTTTTAAACATACCAACTCATCATTTGATTTAAACCAAGCGGTATTTTATAATGAATGTGGATTAACGCAATTATTTAGAAAGATTATCTGTAGTATAACAAGAAACTGTTAAAAATCAACGGAAAAATTGTATGTTTTTTTATTTTCCCGCCTTTTTTTACGCCCTGGCGTTTTTGGCAGGGCTCGAAATAATCATTTACCAGCCAGCATTGGCTTTTTACGCCTTGGCGGTTTTAATATTGGCTTCTTTGTGGAAATCTAAAAAAATCGGCAAGAGATGGCTTTTTTCAATCATCCCAACTGTCTTTTCCATTTCTTCCATTATCCTCCTTTATTTCATTGACATTTTCGCCGAGAAGCAGCTGTTTGTTTTCTTGAGCGCTTTTATTTATTATTTGTCATTATTAAGCGCTTATAGATTGAGAAATTATTCCAAAGACCAAACGGCTATGGGATTGATTATGGCGTCCGCTACCGCGACTATTTTCTTTTTTTATGCGGCCAGCTATGGAATTCACCTTAATTTTGCCGTTCCATTATGGGTATTAATACTAGCTTATTTCTTAGTAACATTTTTAGTCAGTTATCAATATTTTAAAATTATTAAAAATGATAATGAAAAATCAGCCTTTATTTATAGTACTCTTTTGGGAATGGTGATGGCGGAAATTGCATGGATGATAAGCTTTTGGCCATTTGGATACTTGACAACCGGCGCAACTGCTCTTATATTTTATTATACCCTTTGGGATTTAATTAGAAGCCATTTTCTCAATTTTCTTTCCAAGAAAAGGGTAATAGCTAACATGATACTTTCCGGTTTTCTTATAGGATTTCTTCTCATAAGTTCTAAGTGGCTGCCAAATATTTAGCGCCCGCGAATTTACAAATCAAACTACAAATTTACAAATCTTAAAATTATGCTTCAAAAAAAATCGGGAAAAATTAAAAAAATTTTTAAGTTAGCGTTTCTGTTGGCGTTAATTTTTATAGTGGGAGGATTAGGGGGAGTCGTCCTTGACCGTTTTATTTTGCCTAAGCTCACCAGCTATGAATTTTTCTCCAAATACGATTTCATTAAAAAAGCTAATAAGAATGTGACTATAATAAATAAAACGGAACAAGTGACTGTGACAGAAAACACTTCCGTTAATGAAATTGCTTCCCGCGCCGCCACGGCAGTAGTCAGTGTAACTTCGGTTCCAGACAGCCCGACCGTTTCTAAGAAAAATATTAAAAACGGTTCGGGAGTTATAGTTGCCAGTGACGGACTAATCGTAACTTATCGCGGCATTCTTATTGAAGAAAAAGCTAATTATACGGTTTGGACTTTTGACGGAGTCGGATACAAAGCTGAGCTATTAGGCATAGATAATTTCACCAATCTAGCTTATTTAAAAATCAAAGCTTCTAATCTTCCTGTTATTCCATTCGCTAATTCCGACGATTTTGAATCCGGAAAAAAAATAATCGCTATTGGAAATTATTCAAGCGAATATCAGAATAAATTCTCCGCGGGATTTCTAAACGGGATAAATAAAACTTTTAATTTGTCGGGAAAGACGGTTTCATCTTCGGAAAAACTGGAAGGTGTTATTGAAGCTGATTTTGCCAGCCATCCGGAATATTTAGGAGGACCGATTGTGAGCTACGGCGGAGAACTGGCTGGCATAATAGGTTTGGTTAAAATAGACAATCGGGATAAATATTTTCAAATACCTTCTAATATTATTAAAGAATCCATGAAATTGGCTATGGAAAATAAGTTAAAAGAGAGGGCATCTCTGGGAATTTATTATTATTCTTTGACTAAAACTTGCGCGACGACGGCCGGTTTTAACAGGGATCGGGGCGCTGTGATTTATTCTCCGTCAGAAAAACAGGGGCTGGCTGTTATCGCGAATAGCCCGGCGGAAAAAGCCGGTCTTAGAATAAACGATGTTGTTATAGCTGTTGATGAAGAAGAGGTTAACTTAGATAATCCTTTGTCTAATTTAATGAGCCGCCACAAAAAAGGCGACGAAGTGAAACTTTCAATAATTAGAAGCGGGGAAGAAATGGAAATAGCTATACAGCTTTAAAGAATTATAAACTATGCTTAAAAAGAGAATTTATTTAGATTATGCGGCTACCGCGCCTATGGACAAAAAAGTTTTTGAAGCGATGCGGCCTTATTTCAGCGCGAAGTTTGGCAATCCGATGTCCATCCACAATTTCGGACAGGAAGCGATGAAAGCAGTTGACAACGCTAGACAGCAAATAGCTGATTTTTTAAATTGCTCCGCTTCAGAAATTATTTTCACTTCCGGAGCAACAGAAAGCAATAATTTAGTGATTAAGGGAGTTTTAAAATATTATTTAAAAAAAAGAGATAAACCGCATATTATAATCAGCCAACTTGAACATCCCTGTATTTTTAATGCCTGTATGGCTGCCGAGAAAGAAAATCTGGCTGAAGTTACATATCTGCCAGTCAATCAAAGCGGCGTTATAAAAACAGGCGATGTTAAAAAAGCTATCAAAAAAAATACTTTGCTAATTTCCGTAATGTATGTAAATAATGAAATCGGAACGGTTCAGCCGATTGCCGAAATAGGGAAGTTAATCAAGAAAATAAATAAAGCCGACAGCCGCAAAATTATCTTCCATACTGACGCGGCGCAAGCGGTAAATTATTTTAGTTGCGATGTTAAAAAGTTAAATGTTGATTTGCTCTCACTTTCCGGACATAAAATTTACGGACCTAAAGGAATTGGAGCGCTTTATATCAAAAAAAATACACTTATTAAAAATATTCAGGATGGAGGAGAGCAGGAATACGGAATGAGATCAGGAACACATAATGTGCCGGGGATAGCAGGATTAGGCTTCGCAGTATCAAGTATTAAATATAATGTATCAAGTATTAATAAAATTAAAAAATTAAGAGATTATTTAATTGAAAAAATTTCGGGGGAAATCGCGGGGGCGTATCTGAATGGATCGGCGATAAAGCGATCTCCGGCTAACGCTAATTTTAGATTTGACGGCGTGGAAGGGGAGGGGTTGGCGCTGGCGCTTGATTTAGAAGGCATTGCTGTTTCCACCGGATCAGCTTGCTCCACTGGATCACTTAAACCATCACAGACATTAACAGCATTGGGATTAAAACCGAAGCAAATTTATGGAAGTTTAAGAATTACTCTCGGAAAACAAACGACCAAAAAAGAATTGGATTATACAATTAAAAAATTAAAAGAAGCGGTTAAAAGATTAAGGAAAATTTCCGGAAATTAATCTTACACTCATAACTCCCATAACTTGTCATTCCCGCGCAGGCGGGAATCCAAAGTAATTTTTAAAGTCAGTAGTTTTATCATGGATTCCCGATCAAGTCGGGAATGACACCTATTTTATGTTATATTCAAAAAAAGTAATTCAACATTTTACCCATCCTCATAATTGGGGTAAATTAAAAAACGCCGACGCTGAAACAGCTGTTATTAATCCTGTCTGCGGAGATTCAATCAGTATTTATATTAAAGTGAGTAAGAATAAGAAGGGGGAGGAAATAATAAAAGACATTAAGTTTGAAACTTTAGGCTGCGGAGCGGCTATCGCTACTTCATCAGCCATGACCGATATGGCTAAAAATAAAACGCTGGACAAAGCTTTAAAAATTACTTTGCAAGATTTAGCCGACGAGCTGGAAGGTTTGCCTCCCGCTAAAATGCACTGCGGAAAATTAGCCACCGGAGCTCTGCGAAAAGCGATAAAAAAATATCGAGATAGGGGACTGGGCAAAAAATAAAAAGTTTGCTAGGTTGATAGTAGAACTTTGACAAAAAAATTAGCAGGAGGAAATTAGATTATGACAGAATTTGATTTGGTGGCTCTTTGGACAGGAAGGACAATATTAATTGCCATTATTGTTTTTACAGTTTGGTGTATAGTGAGCTTTTTGTATATATATTTTTTCATGACACCGTATTGCCCAATTTGCCATTCAAGAAAAAGGGAAATTCTTTATGGTAATTTAGCTGGTGGACATCGATGTGCCAAGTGCAACACATACTACTGGTATAAAAAAAGGAGCGGATGGTTAAGATGGTTGGGAAAAGGAAAGAGTTCTCTGGAGAGATTAGCAGAGTAATAAATAAAGCTGTTTCTTTTAACCCAAAAAGGAAGAGAGAAACAGCTTTTTTAATATATCCATCGTGTCGCACTTTGTATCTTTTGCGACATTGTTATTATATTGAAAAAGTTTAAGTAGTATAGTTATCGCTGACTAGATTCCGGATAAATTTTTCCGCTGCTACTTATACAATATCATCTGGTTAATAGACCTTTTTGATATAGAAACGCCATACAATTTAGACAAAAGTTTCATTGACGAGTCCAGATAAATATTAGCGCCCCAGTAAGGGTCATGAACTATATATTTCCCTTTTTTCTTGTGATGAATTACGACATAATGTCCGCCTTTATTTCCGGCGCGGATAAAAACAATAACCGGATTTTCTTTATCAAGTTCTTTATCCACCTTACTCCAACTGATTCCGGAATGATTAGTATTAGTTGCCAGTTTAAGACTTCTCCATGTGGCCGGCCATTTAATCAGATCCCAATAAAATATCGGCTGTTTAGCTAAAGTTCTGGGGCTTATACTTTCTCCATGATAAGTGAACACCATCGCTACCGAAGTAATGGCGCATCCATAATCTTTTAACAATGACGATGATTGCCCGATTCTGCGGCTCCCCCACCGTGAATCTTTTTGGGAATAATACCAGCTTCTTGAAGCCAAACCGGAAGTCGGTTTTTTCAAGCTTTTAACTAAAGCGCTGATTTCTTCGCTGTTAGCGCTATATAACTCATCAATATCTCCTAATAATTGCTGCTTCTGCTCCTCTACTCTTTCCAAAAGTTTTTTATATTTGCTTTCTTCTCCTTGTGTCTGGCTAAGCAATGTTTTTTTCTGTCTCCGATTGCTTTCCAAGTAAGATCCTTTTTCCTCTAATTCATAATGCACATCAACTAATTTGGCTTTTTGCGACTCCAATAGCGCGCGATCCTCTTTTAAATTATTTTTAAGCGCCTTCAGACTGCTTAGCATATTTTTCACATTATCTCCCGTCTGGGCAATTCTATCCTTTTTTATCATAAAACTGGACAACCCTTCGTTATTTAAAATTGAAGCTATAAGATTGTCGTCTTGGCTATGCTCGCTATAAACTCTTATCATTCCCGCCAACACTTTTTTTTGCGCTTGAATTAATTTTTCTTTCTTTTTTATGGCGCTTTCAACTTTTCTGATTTGATCATTAAGGTCGTTTATTTTAAATTTATTCGCGTTGATATCTGATTCTATTTCTCCTATGTCAGAATTCAGCGCAGAAATTTGATCACTTAGGTTAGCTCCTTGCTTTTTTTTAAGCTCCTGTAATTTTTTATAAGTTTTCTTTTTTTCATCCATTTCTTCCAATAAATCTTGCATGCATTTTTCTCTTTTTTGCATATCATCTATTAAATTGCATTTGCATTTTTTCTTTTCAAAGCTTTCTGTTATGGAATCACAATAAGATCCTTTAGCACTTGTCGTTCCAAAAAATATAACCACTAAAATAACCGTTAGCGTAAAAATTGGATGACTTAAAAAATTTATTTTGTTATCTGTTTTTTTCATGCTTGTTATATGTCATTCCAGAATTTTCGGAGTAGCAACGGAGAAAATATCCGGAATCTATGCTTTCATTTATCTCAAACTTTAGGATTTTAATTAACCCAGATTCCGGATATTTTTTCTTCCGCTGTCGCTCCAGAAAAAATTCCGGAATGACATAAAGTGAAATTGTAAATAATGCCAGGACTTTTTACATTCAAATTTTATAATTTGGAAAACAATTTTATCGCGGAATTAACTCTCCTAATCGTCTCTCCCTTTCCTAAAACCCACGCTACTTCAAACGGCGAAGGCGATTTTTTTTGTCCGGTTAAGGCCGCGCGCAAAGGGAAAAGCAGGTCTCCCCTATTTTCTCCCGCGATTTTTAACAATATTCTCTCCAAATTTTCTTTCGTCCAATTTCTTTCGGAAATATTTTCTAAAACGCGCCGGGCTTTTTCTAAATACTTTTTAGTGTCTTCATCGCTTGAATCTTTCCAGCGCATATCATCAGCCACTGCTTTAACATTGCTTTTGAAAAAAAACTGGTTACTCTCTCCTGCTTGCGAAAATTTTTCCAGCCGTTCCTGCTCTATTGATAATACCTTTTTAACATATTTTTCTTTTCTCTTATCGTCCCATATTTTATGCTCTATATTCCATGTTTTATAAAATTCTTTTTTTTCTAAGAAAGGCAGCGCGTTTTTATATAGCTTGTCTAGCGGCATTTTTTTTATATGTTGCGTACTAATCCAATTAAGACGGTCTATATCAAACACTCCCCCAGCCTTATTTATTTTTTCAATGGCAAATTGGTCAATTAATTCCCGCATGGTAAAAATTTCTTGTTCCGTTTTTGGGTTCCATCCCAGCAATGCTATAAAATTAACAATGGCTTGAGGCGGATAGCCTTGCCGCCGAAAATCTTCCACGCTTACGCTTCCCTCCCGCTTAGAGAGTTTTTTGCGGCTTTTATTAAGGATATTAGGCATATGGCAAAAGCGCGGCGCGTTCTTTTCCCAGCCGAACGCCTTATATAATAAAATGTGCTTGGGCGTGCTGGATAGCCATTCCGCTCCCCGAAAAATATGGGAAATTTTCATTAGATAATCATCCACTACTACCGCTAAATGATAGGTGGGAAAACCATCCGCTTTTAAAATTATCTGGTCGTCCAAGGTGGAATTGTCCACTTCAATTTTTCCGTAAACCAAATCCTCAAAAACAGTTTTTCCTTCGGGAATTTTAAACCGCACCGTATATTTTGCGCCGTTTTTTATTTTTTCCTCAATTTCTTTTCGGGATAATCTCAAACAATGCCTGTCATATTTTGGCGCTTGCTTGTTTTTTTGTTGCTCTTTTCGCATTTCATTCAGCCTTTCCGAAGAACAAAAGCAATAATAAGCTTTGCCCTCGTCAAGCAATTTCTGAACATATTTTTTATAAATATCCAATCGTTTAGACTGCGTATACGGTCCATAATCACCAAACTCGCGTATCGCGTATCGCGTATCGCGTATTTTATTTTTTTGAGATTTGGAATTTAAAATTTTGGATTTATTTGGGATTTGTAATTTTGGATTTTGGATTTTTCGCAAGGTTACTCCTTCATCAATCTCAATCCCCGCCCATTTTAAGGACCTAATAATTCTTTCCACTGACCCTTTCACGAAACGCTTTTGGTCAGTATCCTCAATACGCAAAATAAATTTACCGCCGTTTTTTCTGGCGAACAAAAAATCAGTCAGGGCTGTTCTCAATCCCCCGATATGTAGCTCGCCCGTCGGCGACGGAGCAAATCTAACGCGAATTGGTTTATTATTTTTCATAACTTTTTAAATACCACTTTCCACAAAAAAACAATTACCGAATTAAAAATTCTTTTAAATCTTTTTGGTTGTAGGATTAGACGCCACAGCCATTCCAGCCCGATATTTCTTATCCAAAGCGGCGCGCGCCTAATCTTTCCCGTGATGAAATCAAAACTGCCACCCACTCCCATAGCCAGCTTTATGTTACCATTTTTCAGCGAATTAATAAACTTTTCCTGATATGGCGCGCCGAAATTGCAGAATAATATATCGTAATTATAAATATTATTTATGTCATTCCCGTCTGCCAATTTGGCGGATAAACTCCGGCGGGAATCTAGATTTTTAATTAAATTTTGTTTATTTTTCTGGATTCCCGCCTGCGCGGGAATGACAGATTGTGGACTTAAATCAGCGCCGTTGATTTTTAAATTGGGATAGATTGCTAAAATCGCGGCGCGGGTTTCTTGCCAACCGCTTAAGCCGTTTTTATTGGCCGCTAAAAAAATGTTGTAATTATTTTGGCTGGCGATTTTTAATATTTCCAGCGTTAAATCAATTCCCGCGATTCTGGATTTTAAATTTTTTCCTGATTTCCAAAAAGCCAGTTTTATCCCAAATCCGTCCGCAATATTTAAATCACAGCTATTTAATATTTTTTTAAATTCTTTATCTTCTCGCGCCAATAAAATAAATTCAGGATTAACAGTCGCGATTTGGCAAAATTTCTTTCCGCCTAAAAAGCGCTTGACTTTTTTAAGTGTTTCCTCTTTTGATAAATTATCAATTCTGATACCCAGCAACTTAAATTTATTTTTAGAGTAAATAAGATTTTCTTTCATTGCGCTTTATTTTCTAATTACCACTAGCTTACGATCGTAAACTAGTGGTAATTAATTTTCGTGATAATTTGTGATAAATTCGTGTTGATTAGTGATTCATATCATCCAAAACCGCTAAGAATTCCTTAGCCGCTTTTCCCCAATTAAATTTTTCAAATTGTCTTAATCCTTTTTCTATTAAATTTTTCCGCAATTTTTTGTTTAGTAAAATGCCGCTTATCGCCTGGTAAATTTCATCCGGCTTGTCCGGATCAACTAAAATTCCGGCCTCTCCAACTATTTCAGGCAAGGAAGAAACGTTGGAAGTTATAACAGGAACGCCGCATTTCATGGCTTCCAAAGGGGGAAAACCGAATCCTTCAAAAAAAGAAGGATAAACAAAAATAGAAGCTAGGTTATAAAAAGCGGACTTGTCTTTGCTGTTGACAGTCCCGACGAAAATTATATCGCGCCGGAAAGGAGATTTTTCAATTTCAGAAAATATTCGCTTGGATTTCCATCCTTCAGCTCCGGCAATCACCAATTTATATTCACCCAATCTGCCTCCTTCTACTTTTCTTAAAATATTATAAGCCCTGATTAGTCCGATGATGTTTTTGCGCGGCTCAATAACGCCCAAAAATAAAATAAATCTATAAGGCAATTTATACTTTTCTTTTATTTGAATTAATTTTAAATTGTTGCGATTAATCACGCTGAACTCATTTGATATTCCGTTGTAAATTACCGTTATTTTTTTTTCATTAACGCCGTAAAAATCAACCAAGTCATTTTTAGTAGAATTAGAAATAGTTGTTATTTTATCCGCTCTTTGAATTAATTCTTTGGGGTTAATAAAGAAATGCCATAATTTCCTTTTCCACGAAAAAGTTTCAGAGCAATGTTTAAAAGAAAGATCATGGACAGTCAGAACCAGCCTGGCTTTATCCGACACCGCGGCAAAACTAATATTAGGCATAAAAAACACATCCACCCCGCCCAGCAATTTATCAATTTTAGGCCAATGCCAATACCAAAAAAATAAACTAAGAAGTTTATTGGGAAAACGAAAATTTTTTAATTTAACATTAGGATATTTTTCCAGCCAACTTAAATCGGCGTTAATCTTTTTAAAAGAATTAAGAAAAAGGATATATTCATTTTCATTATCTTGGCAAAACAAACCCTTTAAGAGGTTAATCGTGTATTCCTCTACTCCTGTCCTCCTTCCGTCCATTAGACATCTGGCATCTATTCCGATTCTCATTCTAAGTAATGTTTAATAAGCGCCGCCCAAAATCCCAAAAAAATTCCAATTAGCATTCCAATCAGCGCCGTTTTTCTCCAGTCAGGCTCATGCCCGATTATAATTGGACGGCTTCCCAAAATTTTAAACCAAGCCTCATTTTTTTGAGGCTCATTTAATTTTTCTGTTTCCCTATTTAAAACCTTAACCACGGCATCGGATAATTTTCGCGCCGTTTCCGCGTCAGAAGCAGTATAAACGATTTCAACTATTTGAGATGAAAGGCGCTTAGCTTTAAATTTCTTATTTCCGTTAACGCCGGCTTCGTCGTAAATATCCGCTGTAATTCCAGGCAGAGTTATCCAGCGGGCAACCGTATCGGCAAACCGCTCATCCGCTTGAAGTCGGTAAAAGTCGTCATACCTATAATCATCGGTTTTTAAAAAACCGCCGCGCGTTATGTTTAAAGCCAGTGAAACTTTGCAACTGGAGGGTCTCAACGCCTGAGAAACAATAATTGCCGCCGCGGACAATATCGCCGTTAACAAGAAAAGGGCAAAATGTTTTTTGAAAATCGCAATATATTCTTTTAATTCCATGCTTTTAATTCTTTTTTTATGTATTTCTTTATTCTACTTTTAAAAATCTCCCTGTCAAATTTAAGCGACTGGGAACGGATATATTCAGGATCGCCGCAGTTATCTTCGCAAAATTTCCTAACCGCTTTTATTATATCTTCCGCAGTTTGTTTTTCAAAAAATATTCCAGTTTTTCCTTCTTCTATATGTTCCGGAATATCTCCTCCGCGGTAAGCGATTAACGGCCGTCCGGAAGCCAGCGCTTCTATGGCCACTATTCCAAAATCTTCTTCTTGGGGAAAAATGAAAGCTCGACACTCGGCGTAATATCTGGGAAGCTCTTCATCGGAAACTCTCTCTAAAAATTCAATATTAGGCTTGGCCATTTTTTTAAGCCTTTTCATTTCCGGTCCGCGCCCGATAATTTTAAGCGGCAATCCCAATTTATTAAAAGCTTCAATGGCAATATCATGGCGCTTGTAGGCAATCAACCGCCCCACGATTAAAAAGTAATTTTTTCTTTTTTTGCTTATGTAAAATTTGTCGGTTGCCACGGGAGGGTTAATCACTATTGAATCTTTGCGGTAATATTTTTTAATCCTTTTGGCGACAAAATTAGAGTTGGCAATAAATTTATCCACCCTGTCGGCGCTGGCTTTATCCCAAAGGCGGATATAATTCATAGCGAAGGGAATTACTTTTTTTACTATCTTTGGAAATCCGAAATCCTCGGTATACTTTTGGCAATCATCCCAGGCGTAGCGCATAGGCGTGTGCATATAACAGATATGCAAAGTCTCCGGACCGGTAATAATCCCCTTGGCATAACTGGCTGAATCAGAAAGCACTATATCATACTTGGAAAAATCAAACTGCTCAACCGCTAATGGCATAAACAAGGGGAAGATGCGGTGATTTTTTCGCGCCAATGGAAATCTTTGAAGGAATGAAACGCGAATATCTTTGCCCTCCAGCACTCCATGCATCAACTTTTTATCATATACGATGGTATAAATGGGAGCGTAAGGAAATAATTCAACAAAACACTCCAGCACTCTTTCCGCTCCGCCGTATTGGACTAAATAATCATGGACTAAAGCAATTCTCATAATGCTATAATACACTATTTCTTTTCTTTTAGTAAAGCGAGAAAAGCATTGCGGATTTAGGTAATTATCGTTCGTTCGCGATCGTAACAAAAAAGGCTGGAATCCAGCCTTTAATTTACCTACACTTCAATGTTTTTTTAGGCGGAACAGATCCGAACTTTTTCAGCCATTTCCTTTTTAGGGAGGTTGGGAGAAAAAAGTAAATAATTTCCGCCAGTATCATTAATATCAATGCTAAAAAATAAGTCATGGTTATCGCCTCCTTTATTTAATTTTTTTCAAAAAGTAATTATCCCCGTTCTTTTCTAAAACACAGTTATAATATCCCTTTCCCCGATTTTTGACAATTTTTTCAATAATCAAAAAATCGCTTGGGATAACTTTATCTTTTAAATTTTGAAGATCATCTAAATTAAACCAAGCCAGTTTGCCTTCAGAATCATTTAAAATATTTGCGGTCTTCGGTTCAAGTTCACAGATATGTAATAAAAAATGTTGAAGGATATTTCCGTTTTCAATTAAATGCTCTGAAACAAAACCCAAGTAATTCTTAAAATCGGATTCAATTCCAGATTCTTCTAGTATTTCCCTAATAGCTGCTTCAGACAAATGTTCATTTTTTTTAATCTTTCCGCCGGGTGGCCCCAAAAGACCAGCATAATCTCCTCTAAGTCTTTTAATCAAAAGAATCTGGTTATCTTTAATTAATACGGATATTGCAACTGCCAAAGGTAATTCTTTCATAATAAAGAGATAAACTATTCAATAATATGATTTATTTTTATTTCTTAGAAACTTCATTTTATATAGTATACTGGAATACTGTATGATATATATGATACAGCTAAATTTATTTTTTAAAATATCATTCTAAATTAAATGTCGTGCTTGAAATTTAAGCGCTAAAATTTTTTCTCCTTCTAAACAACACCCCGGCTGTCTTTAGGCAAATTTGGATGTCCAGCCAGAGCGACCAATTTTCTATATAATACAAATCTATTTTATATTCGTCTTCAAAATTAAGATCCGAACGACCGGAAATTTGCGCTAAGCCGGTTACTCCCGGTTTGATCGTTAAAAGCCGGCGATGGTATTCTTTGTATTTTTCCACTTCTCTTTTCTGATGGGGGCGAGGCCCCACTAAACTCATTTCGCCTCTTAAAACATTAAAAAACTGGGGAAGTTCATCAATAGAATAGCGTTCAATAATTTTTCCTATTTTGGTTTTGCGGGGATCGTCTTTGATTTTATAAAGCGGACCTTTGCGAACACTTCTTTTTTTAATTAACTGCTTTTCATATTCCAACGCTTTTTCAAGATTAATATTTTTTTTATTGATGCAATGCGCCCATTTCATATAACGAAATTTGTAGACAAAAAATTTCCGCCCGTCACTGCCTATTCTTTCATTTTTATAAATTACAGGAGCTTTTCTGTCCTCTAATTTAATAAAAATAGCTGCTAATATCATAATAGGAGAAGAAAGTATTATTAAAATTAATGATCCCGCGATATCAAAAATCCTTTTAAGAATTCTTCCCCATCCATCCAATGGCGTATGTTTTATTTCAATAATCGGCTCTCCATTTAAAACGCTCGTTTCAAATTGGGAAGTTTGTAGCGTGGTCGGAATAAATTTATAAGCAATATTATTTATAGCGCAAAAATCAATTAGCTTCTCCAATTCATCATCCGGTATTGACGGCTCGCAAAGAATAATTTCGTCTATCCCTTTTTGCTTTTTTATTTTTTTTATCATTTTCAAATGAGCCGCGCCAATTGATTCTACTATTTTGTAACCTAGTCCGGGTTTTCTTTTTATTAAATCTTTTATTAGTTTCATTTTTCCATTACGGCCAATCAAAAGAACTCTATGAACTCCAATCCCTTTATTTTTTAAAAGCCATTTCTGGACATGGTGCAGAATAAATCTGGCAAAAACCACATAAAAAACCGCTAGCATCCAGCCGGATAAAATTATAAAGCGAGATGAAAACCATTCCCGTTTCAGAAATATGGCAACAATTATAATAAATAAACCAATAGAGGTAGCCGCAAAAACTTTCAAAGCATCTTTCCAGAATTTTCTTGTGGCCCGTATGTCGTAAAGCCCTTCTAGCGCGTAAATCAAAATAAAAAATGGAGCTATAATTAAAATTATTTTTATATAGCTCTCAAACGGAAAAGTGTATAATTTTGCTTTTAGCGCCAAAATTTGCGGAATATCTCGAATAATAAAAGCGCTTATGGCAGCCAATATTATCATTAAAAAATCGGCGGGAACTTGAATGGCGCTAAAAAATAATTCTGATTTCTTCATGATGATACAAGTCCCTAATCTACACTAATTAAACTCTAATTATTTCTAATTCTAATTTATTTGTGATTATTCGTGATAAAATTAGCGTTGATTAGGGATTTATGTTCGCAAGTCAGCATTTATCAAAGCAAATCTATAAGCCGGATTCTGTTCATTGATGCTCCGCATCAATGAGGCAATCATTTGTCTAGCCCTGCCATTACTGGCAGGGTCAAGCGATACACTAACCGATAAACGGCAGTTCGATCTTGCGCCGGATAGGGCTTGCCGCCAACGGCTGTCGCCAGCCGCGGGGCGCCGTAGCCTAAAAGCATTCGCTAATCAGCTGATAGAGCGAACGGCTATCTAAACATCGGCGCGCTTTTCACCTTTCTTTCACCTAAAGCGAAGATTTCGCCAAAGGTAAAATAGTATAGTCTCTGTGGCGCTTTCCCTGCTTTAACATTGCTGCTAAAGCGATGGGCGTTACCCATTATCCTTATCGTTCCGATATAATACCGAAACGGGTGTCCGGACTTTCCTCCCACTCGCTGACTAATACAGATTTCGCGCAGACTCATACGAAAATTCCGTATTTGTCCGTGTTTAGTCCGTGATTGTCCGCGTAGTGAGCGATTGCCCGATTTGCTTTGATAAATGCCAAATTTATTGTTTTTTTGAAAAAACTACTTAAACCACTCGGGCATAATAGCGTTTTTTCGCAATTTTGTCAATATTTCATTTCCGCTATCCTGTTTTTTAGATAATCATAATATTCCGGGTTGCGGCTGTTTTTATTAGTATATTTTCGCAATGCTTTTTCTCTGGCTTTTTCACCCACTTTTTTTCTTAATTCTTTATTTCTTATTAATTTTTCCAGCTTTTCAATCCACTCTTCCGGAGCGGCGGCGGTAAATCCGTCAACGCCGTCATCAATCGCTTCCTTAAAAGTTTGGGTAGCGCTGGCAACCGTTGGAATTCCTAAAATTCCAGCTTCAAAAAATTTAAGCTCCGACTTAGATTCGCAAAAAGGATTGCCAATTTCCAAAGGCGCCAAATTTATGTCCACTTTGGCAATATTTTCAAAATGTTTTTCTCTAGGAACATAAGCCAGCTGAACCAGACGATTCTTGAATTTATTTAATTTACTCTCTACATCCAAAGGGCCGACTAAAAATAATTCAACATTTTTATGCCTATCCATTATCTCCATAATAGCGTCCGTGATCACGGCAAAATCTTTATTATGGCTCATAGTTCCGCTGAAATAACCTAATCTCACCGCGCCGTTATTCCTTGCGGAAGAAATTTTCCGGGTCAAGATATTATCAACGATTTTTAAATCTTTATCTGATAGTCTGTTGGGGACTATAAATACTTTTTTATTCTTCTCTTTTAATTTTTTAGCTAAAAAGGAAGTTGTGGTTACGCAAATTTTTACATAAGGATCACTTAAAATTTCCCCGCCCACTCCGTTCTCATAAAGCTTTTTTTCAAAATAGTGGACATTTTTAAGATAGTCCATATGTTTTAAATATTTAGGGTCAAAAATTAGATCGTCAGTTCCGAAAATAATTTCTCTTTTTTGTTTTTTAATTTCCTTAATTAGGCCAGCGACATTAGGAGTGCATAAAACGCGATGAAAAATAAATATTTTAAATCTGCCGGCGTATCTTGACAAAAACGGATTGTCTTGAATCGTAATAGAACATTTAAATCCATGAATTTCCAATTCTTCGGCGCAGTGGCAAGCGCGGTAAAGCGCGCTGTCCCCCACTCCGCCGGAAATAAAAAGCACATTGCCCGGCTTAACGCTAAACCAGCTTAGCATTTCCAGAAAAGTTTTTACCACTCTTTTTCCGCCATTAACAATCCCTTCTCTTCGGATAACATTAAAGGCTTTGCCTATTTTTATTAAAATTAGTTTCATGGAATTTATGAATTATTGTATTTTGCTGTTTATAGTTTTTTGCCGTTCGTTTTCTCTATGTCATTCCGGAATGACATATGATTTTGCTTCAAATTTTTCCGGAATGACATAAAGTAAAATTGCAAACAATGTTAAAGTTTCTTGCAAATAATATTTTAAATTTTCCGATAAATTTCTTCAATCTTCTCCGCTGATTTATCCCAACTGAATTTTACGGATCTTTCTTTGGCAATTTTTCCCTTTATAATAATTTCTTCCGAATTTCGGGAAAAATATAAAATTCCATCGGCAATTCCCCGAGCGGAAATATTATTGGCGTAATAAGCTCCCTTCTTTAAATATTTCCTATTGTTAGCTCTATTAAAACAAACTACCGGCAATCCAGCTCCCATATATTGCAAAATTTTGCCGCTAGCTTGTCTGACGGAAGAATCCTTGGGATCAACTCCGATGTCTCCAGCTTTAAGAATTTTCGGCAAATCAAAATAACTAAGCGGACTGATTAATTTTACGCGGTTTTCTAGATTATTTTTTCTAGTGTATTCTTTAACTTCTCCTGCCGGAAATCCGGCTAAAACAAAGTATATATTTTTATTTTTTTTCGCAATTTCTGGAACAGCTTCCAATAAATATCCAATTCCTTTGTTAGCGATAAAAGAACCCGTATAAACAACTATTATTTTATCAGCAGGCAGTTCCATCTCTTTTCTAAGTTCCTTCTTTGAAGCCAGTGAATCATAATTTTCCAAATTAACTCCATCCAAGATCGTTTCTATTTTACCGTCTTTTCTTGTTTTTCTCAATTCATCAGCTAATTCGCCGGAGCTGGCAATCGCGAAATCGCCTAAATTATTGATAAATTTTTCCAGCCTTATAAAAAATCCGCGCAAAAATTTGTTTTTAAGATAATTATGAGAAACCATTTCTTTAGTTAAAGTCCCATGAAAATCGGCCACTAATTTTATTTTCTTCCAAAAAAGAATTTTTTGAACTATTAATCCAATAAGCGCGCCCTCGTGAAGATGAGCGTGAATTATGTCCGGCTTCTTAATTAAAACTAGTCGCAAGGTTTTAAAAATCAGCAATATGTTTAAAATTACTTTTCGCCAATCAGCTCCTACTTCCATTTTTTTACACCAAAAAAGCAGCTTGGGAATGCGATATATCTTAATATTGGTTTTAATTTTTTTTGATATATTTTTTCCAATGTGATAAGTGGCAATAGATACGAAATGCCCTCTTCTTTCCAAAGCTAAAGCTTCCTCTAATATTCTAATATGCGTTCCCCTATCGGCAAAAAAAGGCGTCGGAGCAATTATTAAGATTTTTAATCTATTAGACATAATCTATTAAATTTGTCACTTATATTTTTTTTATTTGCCTTTTTTATGCCATTCCGGAATTTTTTCCAGAATGCAATGGAGGAAAAAATATCCGGAATCTAGGTTGATTAGAATCTCTAAGCGCGAGATAATGGAAAGTGTAGATTCCGGATATTCTTTTCGCTATCGCTCAAAAAATTCCGGAATGACAATGGTTTAGATTTCAGATAAATCTCTCCGCCTTTTAATCTTGCCTAGCTAAATTGTAAGCTATCCGGTATTCCTTTGCAAATAAGAAAAACAAAGATATAATTCAGGGTGATGGGAATAAAGAAAATTACAACTGGCGATTATAAAACATTTACCCTTTTTGCCTTGTTCTGGATATTTTTAGCTTGGCTGGGATTTTTTTCAGCTTTGGCCGGTTTTTTTCACGGTTGGATATTTATTGTATATTCCATACTGGGAATCATAAGCGTTGCTTATCACATCCGCGCCTCTATTTTACCATTCAACCTTATAAGGTTGAATGGTAAAAATTCATTCTCCTTTTCTGAATTTCCATTTTCTAAGAATATCCATCGTTTCGCGCTAAAGGAAAAACTGGCTGGGCGCCATTCCGAATTCTCCCGCGCCGCGCTTATTTTTTTCGCGATAACTTTTTTATTTTCATTTTTCACGGTTCCCACGGTTTTTTCCGGAAGGGATCAAGGATCAATCAGCGAAGCCGCTGTCAGATTGGCGCAGAATCATCAACTGGAATTTTCCACTCCTGCCAGCCGAGAATTTTTTAAAATTTACGGACCGGGAAAAGCGCTTAATTTTCCCGGGTTTCATTATACGCGAAACGGTGAATTAACCACGCAATTTCCCATTCCTTACATCGCCTGGCTGGGAATTTTCTATTCCATTTTCGGGTTAGCGGGACTTATTATCGCCAACGCCGTTTTATCTTATTTATTTTTATTTTCTGCTTATCTGCTCTTTAGGCTGTTCGCTCCCGTAAAATATTCTGTTATTTTTTCGTTGCTAATTCTTGCTTCATTTTCTTTTTCCTGGTTTTTGAAATTTACTTTGAGCGAAAATATGGCGCTGGCTCTCGTCTGGCTGGGAATTTTACAGCTAACATTATTTTTTAAAAAACCTACGCACTCAGTTGTCATTCCGGAATTTTCGGAGCAACAGCGGAGAAAATATCCGGAATCTACGCTTAAAATAAAAGAAGGTAAAGAAAAGAGCGGTTTGTATTTTTTCTCTCTCCTGACAATTCTTGGCTTGATGGCTTTTACTAGAATTGAAGGGATAGCAACACTGACAATGCTAATTATTATAATGTCATTTAACAAAGACGCGCGGAATTTTTTAGCAAAAAATAAGATGAAAAGAATTTGCCTGCCCGTTTTATTTTTCATCGCGGTTTTCATTTTAAACTTCATAGTTAATTTCAGTTTTTTTAACGAGATAGCGAAAGCGGTTTTAAAAAATCCGACCCAGGCTGGCGCGGCTAAATCTCTGCTGAATACCGCCAATGTTTTTTTAATTTACGGAATAGCTCCTTATTTAATTTTTGGAACAATCGGGCTAATTTACTTTATCGTAAAAAGGAAGCGGCTGGAATTATTACCTTTTATTTTGATACTGCCTCTATTTTTCTATTTAATCAGCCCCCGCATTTCTTCCGATCATCCTTGGATGTTAAGAAGATACGCATTCGCGATTCTGCCAGCGTTTGTTTTTTACACGGCGCTGTGGCTGGCTTATTATTTTAAAGGCAAGAAACAACAGCTGGCGGGAATAATATTCGTAATTTTACTTTTATTTAATATTCCTGTTTCTCTGAAATACTTTGCTTTTTCGGAAAATAAAAATTTACTTGAACAAACAGAAAGCTTAAGCCAAAATTTTTCCGCCGCTGATCTAGTTTTAATTGATCGGCTCGCCAGCGGGAACGGTTGGTCTATGCTAAGCGGGCCAATGAGTTTTCTTTATGGCAAAAACGCGGTTTATTTTTTTAATCCCAATGATTTAGACAAATTAAATTT
>JAGGSH010000016.1 GCA_021159185.1 bacterium | reverse complement strand
TTTTAACCCTTTAGTTTAACATAAGGGGTGTCCAATATGTATCTCATCTTATGCATAGCCAAAAAAATGGCTTATTTAAGCCATAATTATTTTGTGGAAATGTGGAATTTTGGAAATAAAAAATCAATATTTAATTGTAATTATAAACTTTTTTATGCACCATTGCGTTGCGGCCGCAAATTAGTGGTATTTATTTTTTCATAAAAAACAAAAAACGAGATAATGTCTCGTTCTTAGAAAAGAATTCAGAAAATTAAATACCTATTTAAATAGGTATTTAAAATCACTTATTCAATTTCTTAAAATAAAAATTTACATCGCTGATCCATTTTCTGGCCGCTGCTTGTCCGCCAGTGGCGGCGCAGGACGATCCGCATTTCCAGACAACCATTTTGGAAGGCGTGTTCAATTTTCTGTTATTAACCAGCCAGTCCAGCCGCTTCGCTACCGCGTCCACTGCGTCCTTGCGGCTGTTAAAGCAGGTATGCCCGCCACTCCCCATCAATCTTCTTTTCCCTCTATATCCCCAATAATTATAACAGTCTTGTCCGTTAAGCACAGGCACGCGTTTTCCCCAATTGCTTTCTTTTTTGGCGATTCCGATTAAAAAAGCGATTACCGTTTTGTCTTTTGTCATAATATACGGCACCATCTTTTCTATCGGGTAGCCCTTGACCATTTTCTTAATTTTCTTTTCCAGCTCTTTCTTTTCCAGTTTCTCTAAATTTTCCACTATTTCCTTTGTGTTTTGCTTTGTTTTTTCTTCACCCAAAACTTGAGGTCTTGATAAATCAGCGGATATTACTTTTTCTCCGCTGGCGATATTATTATGGACGTCTTCCGCTGAAACTTCCTGCCCTAAATACCGATATATCATTGACATGGAAAACATTCCCAGTAAAATCGCGCCGATAATTGAAGCGTTCCAAAGCTTGGGCGGAGTAAAATGTTTAAATAAATTATCTGACTGTTCGGCTAAATTTTCGGAAATTTTAGCGTATCTTTTTAGAAATTGACTGTATAAAATACCTCTTCGGCTAGGACAACAACGAACATATTCATCAACTATTCTCGCGCTTAAGCTGTCCCATTGCTTAATTTTTCGGTTAAGCCGTTTCCCATTCTTTATTAAATCATATTCGCGGGGAGTAATATATAACTTTGAATCTTCGGTAAAAAAAACCTTCATTCTCTTCCCTTTTGAGAACAAGGTTGAATCCGGCTTAAGCCGATTTTCTTTAATTATTTTCAGCTTCCTTTTCAGGTTGGCCGCCTTTTCTTTTTCGCCCTTCTTACGGCCCAAGGCGCTATCCAAAAAAAATCTTGTTTGTTTGCCGTCAATTTTCATATTTGCCATTCTTGGCTTTTTTCTTCGCAACTCGCGATTTATAACATACTATGCGATTACTATACCACATCTCTCTTTTTCTGACAAAAAATGATTAAAGAAGAAATTACCATTCCGGCTGACAAAATCTGTCCCATAGTTAAAAAGTTAAAAATAAATCCCAATTGTTCGTCCGGTTCCCTAAAAAACTCTAAAATAAATCTGAATAAGCCATAATCAAGGAGATAAATACTAAATAAAAATCCGGGAAAATAATATTTGTTATATTTGTTTCTTAATAAGCTGGAAACTAAACATAAAATTAAGAATAATATAATTCCTTCAAAAAACGCCTCATATAATTGCGAGGGATGGCGCAAAATTCCATCTCCGAAATACATGCCCCATGGCATATCTGTTGTTCTTCCATACAGTTCGCCGTTCAAAAAATTTCCCAAGCGACCGAAAAAATATCCGGCGGGGACAGCGGGAATTATCCAATCCGCCAGTTTCCAGAAATTAATTTTGTATTTTCCGGCAAAAATAATCCCCGCTAGAATCGCGCCAATCAGCCCGCCATGGTAACTCATACCGTAAAATCCCGAGTAACATGTGGTATGTAACATGTAGCATGCTTTAATATTAAGAGGTAAAAATATTTCTAATGGGTTTTGAATGAAATAAGTTAGATCGTAAAATAATACATATCCCAAACGCCCGCCGATTAAAATTCCTGTTAAAATATAAAGAAAAAGTTTTTGAAATTGATCATTTGAAAATTGAAAATTGATTGAAAATTGTGAATTGAAAATTGAAAATTGATTTCCATTAAGTTTTTTTCTTATTATGCTTTGTTTTGATAAAAAATAAACCACTCCCAGCCCTACTAAGTACATCAATGAGTACCAGCGAATAGAAAAAAACCCGATTGAAAAAGCAATCGGATTAATGTATTCGGATAGATGCTGATAAAAATCCAGGAACATGAATTTAACTTCACACTACACGATACGCGCTACGCGTTCCATGACTTAAGTTGTCTTTTAAATTCCACCGCGTAAATTTCCCAAAGAGCCAAGAAAAGCGCCATAATAATCGGACCGATTATAAATCCGATTAGGCCGAAAGTAATGATGCCGCCTAAAGTGGCAAAGAAAACTAAAAGCGGATGCATTTGAGTATCCATTCCAACTAACTTTGGACGGAGAAAATTGTCAATTATGGAAATTATTCCCAGCCCCACCGCCAGAATAGTAATTCCCTGCCAAATATTTCCCATAAAAAACATAGCCACTCCCACCGGAAACCAGACCAGTCCGGATCCTATGGCGGGAATAATGGAAAGGATGATCATTATCACGCCCCAAATAACCGGAGAAGGAACTCCCACTATAGCAAAGGTTATGCCTCCAATGGTGCCTTGGATTATTCCGATTATAATCGTTCCTTTCAGCGTGGCTCTCGCCATAGAAATAAATTTTCCCAGCAATACTTTTTCGTGAGCGTCCCGCAGAGGGCTAATGAATATAATTTTTTTAGCTATACTCTTTCCTTCCATTAATAAATAATACAAAGTGAAAAACATCACAAAAACCCAGATAATAAATCCGGCAACATTTTGGTAAGCTTTTTGGATAAAAACTAAAAAGTTATGGCTCGCGTCCTTAAATGATCTCGCCAATTCTTCCTGGCTTAGCATTTTTTCAATGCCCATATCTTGAACGAAGGGAAGGCTCTTGATATAGTTTAGGCCGGCAATTACGCGATTCTGATAAAAATTTTCTTCAGCTGAAACTTTCTTGTATGTGTCACTCGCTTCGTTAGCCATCAGTCCCAGCATCATTGAAACAGGCAAAATTATAACCAGCAAAACCAAAACGCAGGTGAGCGCGGAAGCAGCCGGCTTTTTGTTTTTTACAATTTTAAGAAAAAACTTATATGGCTTTCTAAAAACTATAGCCAAAATTACCGCCATCAAAATAGCCGTCAAAAACGGTTTGAATAAAAGAAAAGCCAGAGCGCTGATAGCGGCCAGCGCCAGAATAAAAAAATAAGTGTTGCAGTTTTTTAATTGCATAGTCTTTTATTTCCTTTTCAAGAGAGATTTTTACCTTTTTCCCTTCTTCTAATCTACATTATTTTCAATCCTTAATCAACCCCGCGACTTAAAAATGGCTAGCCATAGCAAATAAATTTATTTTTTACCAACTTTCATTAAATATCTTAATCAATGGTTCTTCCCAGCCGAAGCAGGTCTTTTGGCCGCGAAGTTTTTTAAATGCTTTGACGCAAGATGGGTCAAATTTAGCATATTCTTTTAACACTTCTGCGGTTTCGTAAATAAAACTGCCCACGGCGCCATCCGAATCATCAACGCCGCCTCTGCATAACTTTTTATCCAGACGCAAAAGCAAATCCACCAATAATCTTGCTGTTTGCCGGCTGACCGGCAGTTTTGATACTAATTTTGACAACCTGAGACATCCTTCTGAAAGGGAATTTTGATAAGCAAACCAAATTCGAGAAGGCCCAGTGTATGCTTTAATATATCTCATTGCTGAAGTGATGGCTTTTTTGGTTTCAGATAATTCTTCTTTGCTTAACTCCCCCGGCTTGCCGCTGCATACCGGGCTACTAATTATTTCTTTGTCTTCATCGCTTAATTCTTTCCCGCCCATAACGGCATAAATAGCCACGGCAACCACATGCTTGCAAAGCTCGTCCCTTTGGCCAAGATAACAATTGCAACTGCCCCGATCATAGTGACGAGCTGAAACAGAAACATCATAGGGATGAGTTCCTAAAACAACAGCTGAATAACCGCCAAAATCCTCTTTGAATTCGGTCACCTTCTTATCTTCATACAAACCAACCGCTCGCTCAAATGTCGGACTGCCAACTCCAAATTTAATTTTATCTAAATCATATGCTGGTCTCATAAAAGTAATCTACTGCTCTGTTTAGCCACTCCTAAGCCAAAGCATTCTTTAAATCTTTTCAGATATTGAACCGCCTTCGCATCAAAGAGCGCGATATGTTTGCGGCCTTATGCGTTCCGGCGCTTTTTGCCTGTCTTCGCAAAAGGCGCGTTTCCGCCCGCCTCCGCGGAGTTTATCCCGCTGGATAGCAGTGCCCGATTTTTTTGCCTGTCCTATAGTGAAATGGGATTTCTACTACTGGGGCGAGGCTATAAATTAAAAAGGGTGGTGGATGGGGTTAGATTTTGCTCAATTTCTCAATTCTCTTTACTATTTTTTTACTATCAATTTTATTCCTTCTATAAAAATTTAATAACTCGTAATGAAATGCGTTATGAATCAATTTCTCTGAAAGAGAATTGAGCTTTTTTATAAACTCTAGCTTATCCACTTTAGTGAGCAATTTGTATATTTTCTCAAGATGAATTGCTCTCGCATCTTTTAAATATTCATCATCCAAATAACAACTCATCAACTTGGTTCTTTTCGAGATATCTATACTATGAAGTGCGGGACAAAACAATGCCCTATTGAGCAATGGGGTTCCGTTGCCTTTGATATTGGATAACCCGGAGCTATCAAGTAATTCGATATAATAATCTACGAATTTCTCAACTTTCTCTTTATCTCTTTTGTCGTCGTCGTTTTTGAGCAAATCAAATACTTTAAACGATCTATAATCTATCAAATCTTCCGTTGTGCTAACCTTAACCTTTTTCTGATTGACAGATAATCCAAAAGAATTGAGTGCTTTAGAGATCTTAAAAATTAAGATATGAAACTTGTTTTTGTCTTCAGAAAACAGAAATTGATCATCTGCATATCGCAAATATTTACATTTATTTTCCTTGCATAAATCAAAAACAATTTTATCGTATGGCTGTAAATAGAAATTCGCCAAAATTCGGGAACAGTCGCCCATAGCATCTTGAGGAATACCAACGGTTTGCTTGTTATATAGATTTGTATTTCTGTTCCAATAGTTCAAAAAATGGAAAAGCAAGCTAACTATATCTGCGTGTTCTTCGTTTACTAATTCGCGAATTCTCATTTCTAGAATATCCAAACGAATTGAATCGTAATAATTGGCGATATCGAGTTCGGCGAGATATTTGTAATTCCTCGCTTTCGCCGTAGCATACAACTTCGCGTTTAAATCACCATAAGCTTTAGCCCACGCCGCAGGGTTGAAAGAATATTCGCTAACAGATATTCCATGCAGTTCAGCGATAAAATCCTCTTTGCGGTTAAAGTGCCTTTTCCTTTTTTCCATTTCATCATCTTCATTTTTTCTCATTAGTCCCCCCAAAGTCCACCCGCCAAAAGTATTTTCTATTCGGTTGTAAGCAATTTTATCCTCAATTTTTTTAATGCAGTAATAATAGACGCAATAATCTTTGAGCGTAAAAACTGGCACAATTCTTGTAACTCCGTTTCCTTTGTCGCGGTCAATATAACACTGCGGGACGGAAGGGTAATACTTTCGCTTTTGTATTTCCGAATATAAATTTTCAACAAATGCGTTTTTGTTCGCTTTATTCTTTGGTATATCAAAAAAAGACTGCTTGTCTTGAAAAGCTCGCCAAAAATCTCGATTAAAGTATTGTTTGAATTTCTTTAGATCATCCATAAATTAAATCGTGTTCAACACTTTTTCAATTTTCCGCTCCATAATCTTAATGAGGCGGCGGTTGGAGGCGATGATGTTTTCTTCTTTTTCCGCTTCAGCAACAAGTTGTTTTTGGATAGCGAGGGGTGGAAGGGGGATTTTTAGTTTTCTTAATTTTGTGAAATGTCTTTTATATTCTCCATCATCAACAGGATTTGCTTGCAAAAAATAATATAAAAATTTAGGCAATATATTTTCTTTTGTTTCTAAAATCTTAATCCCGTCAGCGCCTTGTGCAAAATCTTGCTCTACTAATTTTAAAATACAAGTATGATCACCAAAAATAACTAATGGTTTTTGCACTTTAACAACTGCATTTTTATCATCAGTCCAACCAGCAATAAAATTTTGAGATTGATCAATGATTGGGAAGCTACCTTTCTTGCAAAAATTACTCTTCTTAATTTTCTTTGGTGGTGTTATGGTTTTTATTATTTTTCCCAACTCCACCATTTCAACATCTTCTAACTTTCTAAGCTCTTGGCCAAAATATCGTCTCTCTCTCTCGAGATTTTTAATAACTTCTTTGGCGTGATTGATGGCGTTTTGTTTAACTTCAATCTGCTCCACAATTTCTTTTTGGACGGAAAGTGGTGGGAGTGGGATTTTGATTTTTTTAAAATAATCAACATTTAGATTTTTCTGTGCATTACCTCTTGCACAAGAATATATTTGTTTCTGTTTCCCCAATAAAACTTTACCAACAAAAGTCTTATTTAGCTTATCTTCATATTCTTTTTTGATAGAAAATGTTCCACCTGAGTCCATCATCCAAAATTTTCCGTTCACAAAACGAACGCAATTTTCTGCCATTGCAAATCTTGATATAACAAATTCATTTTCGCGATTATAATTATCAGTTCTAAAGCTTTCTCCACCACCACCATATACAGGGTATTTTGTGCCGAGATTATTTTTCTTAGTGATTCTTTCTCCAAAATTAACATCTAAAACATTTCCCAACTCCACCATCAGCCATTTCTGATTTTTATAAACCTCAACTTCCCGATACCGCTCACCAGTCAAATTATAATCACCACTTTCAGCGATTTTTTCTTTTTCCACCCACAAAGCCATTTCATTTTCTTGCTTTTCGCCTTTTTTCCAGCTTTCTAAAATCTCAATTGCTTTTGGCAAATCATTTTTATCAATCGGTCGCCGTTGCGCGCCGAGATCAAAACCGTCGTTTTCTACTTTGACAAACAAAATTTTATCAGTTCGTTTCGCGACTTGGTTATCAAAAAACAAAATACTGGTTTTCACTCCAGCGTAAGGATTGAAAACTCCAGCGGGTAAACTTACTACTGCAAAAAGTCCGTCTTCTACAAGTTTTTTACGAAGCACTTTATAGGCTTTGTCGCCTTTAAAAATTATTCCCTCTGGCACAATAATTCCCGCGCGCCCTTTGATGCTCAAATGCTCCATAATGTAATCCACAAAAAGCACTTCGGCGCGATTGGCTTGAATAGAAAATCTTTTATGCGGTTGTATTCCACCTTTTGGCGTCATAAATGGCGGATTTGCCATAATTACATCAAAAGTTTCGTCCCAACGCTTTTCACTTGTCAAAGAATCGTATTCATAAATTTTAGGATTGGAAAAACCATGTAGATACATATTCACCAAAGATAACTTCACCATATCGGGCGAAATATCATAACCGACAATATTATTCATCAATTTTGTTTTTTCTTCGGGAGTTAGGTTTTTTTCTTTATTTGTTGGTTTTCCTGTTTTATTATCTAGCCCGTCATGATTTTTCAAAATATGTTTGTAGGCAGAAATCAAAAATCCAGCCGTTCCACAAGCAGGGTCAAGAATTGTTTCATTTTTCTTTGGGTCAATCACTTCGGCAATAAAATCAATAATATGTCGCGGAGTGCGGAATTGCCCCGCGTCGCCCTGTGAACCAAGAATTGAAAGCAAATATTCAAAAGCATTTCCTAAATCTTCACTGTGGTCATAAGAAAATTCATTGATCTCTTTCAAAAATAAAGTAAGCGTTCGCGGATCACGAAATGGCAAAAATGCGCCTTTAAAAATATCACGAAACAGTTGTGGAATATGCGGATTTTTGGACATATTCGTGATTGCCTGAACATAAAGATCAAGCCGCTCTTGTCCTGAAAGTTTTTTGTCCAAAAGTTTCGTCCACGAATATTGACTAAAACCATTTGTAAAAAATCTCGCCTTTCCGCCAAGTTCTTCCGACTCTTTGTCCATGTCGTCCATAAACTTATAAACAAGTGCCGTCGTGATTTGCTCTACTTGTGCTTTTGGGTCGGGGACTTTGCCGACAAGAATATTTCTTGCGGAGTCAATTTTTCGTTTTGTAGTTTGATCAAGCATAATAATTTTTTTGCAAAGAGAATTGCTGTTTTTTGGCTTACTTAAAGGGCATTATTTCTCTTTACATAAGCCGTTGCAAAGAGATTATATATCTTTAATTTCATTAACATCAGCTAATTTATATCTCGTGTCTCTTGGGTTTTTAGATTCTCCATCAATTTTTAATAATAATCCTTTTTCAACCCATTTTCTAAACATTCTAGACATTTTATGTATCTGAACAACTCCGGTAATATCTCTCGCAATTTTATTGTTAATATATTTTTTATCTTCTAAATATTTTTTAATTTTTTCCCACTCGGTTGGCTGTTCCTCATTGAGGAGTACTACTTTCACCGAATCTTCATAAATTGGATATGTGAAAAAAATTGGTTGATATAAATTATTGTTTTTCATTTCCTCTCGCATTGCTCGTACTCCCTCATTTAAGTTCAAGTTTGGTGGTTCCGGAAATTCCCTTAAATGCTTAACAAGCAAGTTGTTTCTCTCACCATCGGCGCGAACAAAACCAATGTTTGTTTTTGTTATATTATAGGGAAAGAGTCCAGGGTTTAAGATTTCCAATCTATCTTCATAAATACGAATTTCTATATCTCGTTTTAAATGATAATCTCTATGAATAACCGCGTTTGTAATTGCTTCTCTTACAGCTCTTTCTGGAATTCTATATGTATTTACAAAACCAGAGCGAACAACAATGCCAGACTTTAAAAGATTAAGTACATATTCTTGACTGTTTTTTATTAAATCAATAACTGGTCCTCCTATGGTTTTTGGCGTACCTAAATAGTTTGGAGCCTCACCAAATTTTTCTATAGTTCCTCTTAGTTGAATAATCCTAATGGAGCATTTTGTTTCAAGTAAGTCGGTTGGAAATTGTGCAAATAACAATACCGCCGCTCTTGTTGGGTGTAATATTCCTTCTTTGTTTTTTCTAGCTAAACCAGTTTTGAATAAAATATCCTCAATGTTTGCCTCCGATATTTTTCTATTTTTTCTCCAGTCATCAAAATAATGCGTTTTTAATAATTCAAAATCAATATCAACAAGTTCCTTATCGGCTTTTTCAAATCCCTTAGCATAATTAAACTTTACAATCTCTTGTGGAGTAAGTTTTTTGTTACTTTTATGAAGCCTAATATAAACCTGATTATCAATTGAATAAAAACACTCTGTTGCCTTTGGGATACTTAAAATAGCAACAGTTCTTTTCTCATCTATTTTATATAAATCTGGCTCCAAATTTGATATTGGGGGGATTATTCTCTTTATTTCATGAAATATCTCGTCGTAAAGCTCTTTATTTTCTTCTATACCAAAAATTCTTTCTTCACCTTTTAGTTTTGATTTTTCTGGATCCTCAATACCTAAAACAATTATTCCTCCATCAGTATTTGCCATTGCAACAATAGTTTGAATAATTTTTCTTACGACCTTATCACCATTAAGGCGCTTAAACTCAATTGTTTGAGTTTCTTCAGGTACATTTAATATTAATTCAATAAATTTTTTCATATTTTTATTATTTCATAAATTGATTAACGGGAACATAATCTTTTACATATTCTGGTACAGTTTCGCGCCATCCGTTTAACGCTTTAAACTCTGACATTGTAAATCCCGCATAAACATTAAGCTCCGCAAAGTGTTTGTTATTGATAATATCTCTAAACTTTTCATCCGTAACATATGCTTTGAGATAATTTTTGATATACGGAACATATTTGCTTTCTGGTTTGTGAATAGAAATAAACTTTTCGCATTCTTCTTCCAAAAGTTCGTTTTTGTCTTTGAAACCGTCAATAAAACCAAAAATCCTTTCTAAAAATTCACGCCAAGATAAACGGCGGTCAAGATTTTCGCTTTTACGGATTTTTTCAAGATTTAAGAAAAGTTTTGGCTTGTCTTCATATTTCTTACGGACAATATGCACAGCTTTATCCCATTGTTCATTTTTCACGGCAGTTTTAATTTCTTCATCTTCTTGTAATTCTTCGCGCGCTTTTTCAAAAAGTCGTCGGTCTACTTTCATTCCCTCAACACCAATTGGCTTTTCAGTAAGTGTTTTTACTTTGTCAGGATCAAAAACTTCTATTTCATCAATATCAACGCCAACTGGTCCTTCTGTGCCAGTCCCTTTTTGTTTGACTGGTAATTTTAGAATTTCATCATAATCAAACTTTTCTTCAAAATATTCGCAGTTAGCAAAGAAATCAAAAAGTTTAAAATTTTCTTTTTCGTGTTTATGCTTTTCTCCATATTCATCAGTATATTCAAAAACAAATTTTCGTGTTCCTCGTCCTTTAATCTGTATAAAATCAGTTGGTGAAAAAATCGGTCGCATAAGAGCAAGATTGAGAATATCTTGGCAATCATAACCAGTTGTCATCATTCCGACAGTAACGCAAACTCTTGTTTTACTTGTTTTATATCCTTCTAAAAATTTGCTAGTTCCATTAAGACGATTATTTGCAAAATTGATTGTGAATTGTTGAGCGTCCGCAATGTGTGATGTAACTTGCACCGCAAAATCAGAATTATATTTATCAGCCCAAAGCTGGCTTGCCATTTTGTTAAGCATTTGCGCAACTTTTGAAGCGTGTTTTTGGCTTACGCAAAAAATAATACTTTTGCCTATTTCTCCGCTGATTGGGTCTTTTAAGGCATTTTCAAGAAAGGTTTGGCAAAACACACGATTAGTTTTTTCGGAAAAGAATTTCTTTTCAAAATCTCTCTGGAAAAATGTTTCTTCTGCTTCTTTACCGTCTTCATTTTCTACCATAACGGCGTAGCCTTTTTCTGAAAGTAATTCGGCGGTAATATCAGTGCGAGCGTCAGAAACAATTGGATTTATCAAATATCCGTCTTTCACTCCGTCAAGTAAACTATATCTAAAAGTTGGCTCACCATTTGAACAGCCAAAAGTTGTATATGTGTCTAAAAGTTGCCTTCGTTCCCACGCTCGCGGGTCTTTGGCGGACAATTGTTGTGGATCAACATTCTTGAGATAATCTTTTGGAGTTGCGGTAAGTCCAAGTTTGTAGCCGATAAAATATTCAAAAACGGCTCGGGAGTTTCCGCCAATGGCGCGATGTGATTCATCGGCAATAACTAAGTCAAAATCAGTCGGCGAGAATAGTTTTTTGTATTTATCTTGCGCCGATAAACTTTGTACAGTAGAAACGACAATATCCGCTTTTTTCCAGTCATCACGATTTTGTTTATAAATTACAGATTGAAAGTCATTACTTAAATACTGAATAAAGTTTTTTTGCGCTTGGTCTTCCAGCTCTAAGCGATCTACTAAAAACAAAATTCTTTTTGCGTTTCCTGTTCGTAAGAATAGTTTGATAATCGCGGCAGAAATAAGTGTTTTTCCTGTCCCAGTCGCCATTTCAAAAAGAAAACGATCATTTCCGCTTTCAGCGGATTTTTGCAAAGCGTGAATTGATTTGAGTTGATAAAGACGCAAAATTCGCAAACCCTCATCCCATAAATATTTTGTGCGAGTTCCTTCGTCTTGATAACGAGGATCATCTTTAAAATTAGGATTTTGTGTTAGTGCGATGTAATCGGCATTAACTTCTTCATCGGCAAGGCGTTTGTTGTCGGGCTTGAAGTCAAGGCGATGTAGTAAAGATTCTTGAGTTGGAAATTCGGTAATTATTTCAGGATCGCCTCGTTCCAAATCCCAAAAATAATGTAGATTGCCATTTGAAAGAATAACAAAACGAGCATTTTCATTTTTTGCGTATCGGCGAGCTTGTTCTTTCCCGTTTAGCGGATCTTTTTCTCCTTTTTTGGCTTCCAAAATAACAAGCGGAAAACCTTTGTCGTCCAAAAGTAAAAAATCAATAAAACCGTTTTTAGTAGTTTCAAAATCTTCACCAAAAGCGTCAATATCTTTTTGAGTGATTTTTACATTTGGCTCAAGTTGAATATTCGCTTGTCCTTTTTCTGTATCAAAAAATCTCCAACCTGATTCTTCAAGTAATTTGTTGATTTTTATTCGTGCCTTTGCTTCTTTTGAATTTGCCATAGTTTTACTTCATTAAATCATCAAGCGTAACGCCTAGCGCGTCCGCAATTTTTTTAACCGTATTAATTGTTGGATTTGGTGTTGAACCCGCCTCAATCTTTGCAATTGTATGAAAAGCAAGATTTGCTCTCTTTGAGAGTATATCTTGAGAAATACCTAATTTATTGCGGTATTTTTTTATATTCTTGCTAATTACTGATTTTTCCTTTGACATATTCGTATAGTTTTACTATTATAGTTAGTAAGGATATAAAACTCTTATTATCAGTAGTTAGTATATGAAATTTTTAGCATTTAGTCAAACAAAATTAGGAAGTTTCGCACTAAAAAACGGGATAACTCTTCACAAGGATACATCCGCGAGGAAGTTTTGGCGGATCAGATAAACCAACAAATTCAGAAAGTTTCTTTGCCTCCGTCTTGGGCTGACAAGATGATTGCTGAATTGGAAAAAGACAAAGAGCAAGAAGCCAAAGACGGAGCCGTTTTTGCTCAAAATCTAAAATCTCAAATTAAAGAGCTTGAGGATAAGTTGGACATACTTTTGGATACATACTTAGACGGAACAATTACCAAAGATGAATACACCGCCAAAAAACAAAAAATCCTCAACCAAAAGATTGAGATTTCCGAGAAATTAAATGATTTTGAGCAAAACGGCAATCATTGGCTCGAACCTGCCAAAAAATTCATTTTAGCCAGTAAACAAGCCGCGATTATCGCTTTGCAGGAAAATCTTTTTGAGAAAAAAGATTTTCTAAAAAAGATTGGCTTGAATCGCATTTTGCGGGAACGGGAATTGTTTTTTGAACCACGCGGAGCGTGGCAAATCCTTTCAAAATCAGCCCTTAGCGCCCGCAGGGCGCTCGATCCCGCCGTGGCGGGAGAGGCAACAAACGCCGAACATACAATTTGGCTCCGAGGGGCGGATTCGAACCGCCAACCAATTGGTTAACAGCCAACTGCTCTACCGTTGAGCTACCTCGGAATATAAACTTCAGTATATTAAAAAATAAAAAAATAATCAAGCCATTGTTAATCTATTGTGTTAATCATTCGCCTTAACATTTGCAATTATTAGCGACGCTAATAATCTTTTAATTTTACAGACTTTCTTTGTTCGCGGATTTTTTCCAGCGCCTTAGCTTCAATTTGGCGGATACGCTCGCGGGTAACTCCAAACTCCTGCCCGACTTCCTCTAAGGTATGCGTTACTCCATCCTCTAATCCAAAACGGATCTTGAGAATTTTCTGTTCTCGGGGCGTAAGCCTGTTCAGTACTTCGCCGACATGGTTTTTTAATAATTTTCTTGACGCCGCTTGATGAGGCATAATAGTTTCAGTATCTTCAATGAAATCTCCTAAAATGCTGTCATCGTCGCTGTCTCCTACCGAAGTTTCCAGTGAAACGGTTTCTTGGGAAATTTTTTGGATATGCCTCACTTTTTCCACTTCTAAATTCATTTCAGCTGCGATTTCTTCCGCCGCGGGCTCTCGCCCCAACTCTTGAACCAACCGCCGCGTTATTTGAATATACTTATTAATAGTCTCTACCATATGAACGGGAATGCGAATAGTCCTTGATTGGTCTGCCAGCGCCCGGGTAATGGCTTGGCGAATCCACCAAGTGGCGTAAGTGGAAAATTTGTACCCTCGGTGGTAATCAAACTTTTCCACCGCCCGAAAAAGCCCGATATTTCCCTCTTGAATTAAATCCAAAAGCGAAAGGTTGTGCGACCTGCCCACATATTTTTTGGCAATACTCACCACTAGCCTTAAATTAGCTTCCGTTAAATTTTGCTTAGCCGCCGGATCTCCCCTTTCAATCAGCTTGGCCAACCTCACTTCATCTTCCGCTTTAAGCAAGGGCACTCTCCCAATTTCTTTAAGATACATTTGCACCAAATCCGCGACATTGCCGCCCGTTTCTTCCTTGATTCTTTCTTTAGCTTCTTTTCGCGCCGCTCTTTCGTTTTTCTTGTTGCGAATTTTATCTTTTTTTTCCTCGTGATTTTCTGCCAGCTTGTCCGTCTCCATCTTTATCATCTCGCCGGAATTAATCATCTTAACTCCAGAAACTTCCATTTTTTCATAAAGTTCTTCAAGGCTTTCCAGATTCTTTTCAATCTCCGGCATGATGTGAATAATTTCATCTTCCGTAACAAAACCGCGCTGCTTTCCCCTGCTTAGCAGTTCTTTAATTACATCTTTACCCTCAGTTTTTTTAGAACGCTTGGTTTTTCCGACTCTTTTGCTTTTGGCATATTTTCCGGCAGTTTTCTTAGGTGCCTTTTTGGCCTTTTTTTTGACCGCTTTTTTGTAAGATACTTTGGTAATTCTTCGCCTTTTTTTTCCGGCAGTTTTTTTGCGGGAAGAGGGCGTTCTTTTTTTGACAGTTTTTTTTATCTTTTTTTTCGAGTCGCGTTTTTTGGCCTTGGATATATTTTTTACTTTCCCGGGCGCGGCGATTTTAGCGGACTTAGCCTTATTTCTTTTTTTAACACTTGAAGATTTTTTTCTTTTTGCTTTCACCTTTTTTTTCATAAAGTATTGCAACCACTAAAACAGCTTGCTTTTTCAAGCTGCTTTGATAATTTATTTTAATTTTTTTGAAATTTTAGAAAACTCTTTCATCAAAATTCCCGCCATGTTTTTATCTCCAGCCTTCTCCGCTTTTTCAATATCTTTAATAATAGCCTTTAATTTTTCTTTGTAAAGCTCTTTTTCAACATCCTTTAAATATTGTTCTATTAGCGGCCATGAATTTTTCAAGGAATTCTCCTTAATTTCCTGATTTTCTTCAAACTGATACCTAGCTTCAAAATAAAGTTTTCGAGCTATTTTTCTTTGCGTTTCATTATCTAAAAGCGTTAGAAACTTTTCAAAACCAAACTCGGCTGGCGCGCCTTTGGTTAAAATTTCCATAAATAATCCGTCGCTCCGAAAAAGCGCGCGAAATTTATTCGCTTCTTCTTTAACTATTTTTTTCCAAGCGCGGGGATTCGCCAGCGCCAAACCTATTATTTTTCTTCCGATAATTTTTGACTTTTTTTCTTCCGCCAAAAATTCTCCTTCATCCTCTTCATTTTCTCTATTAGCTTTCCCGATAAATTCCCGCGCGGCGGCTTTATTTAATGTGTCCAATAATATTTTTTCATCCACTTCCAATCTTTGCGCCAGTTTTTTTACCCAATGCGTTTTTTCAATCTCGTTGGAAAAGTTTTTTATAATATTTAAAAGCTCTTCGGCAATCATTTTCTTCCCGCGGGCGCTGTCCTTATTATGCTTTTCAAAAGCCTGGCGAAAAAAATACTCCATAGCCAAAACGGAATTTTTCACCGCTTCCAAAAATTCTTTTGGATTTTCTTTTACGGCGTCGGCGGCGTCTTTTCCTTTTTCCAATCGCACAATGGAAACGTTAATGTCTTTCTGAAATGCCAGCTCCGCGCTTCTTAACGCCGCCGCCTGGCCGGCTTCATCCATATCAAAAAACATTTTAATATTGCCGCTGTAACGTTTCAGTATATCCAATTGCCGCGGCGTTAAAGCCGTTCCGGAAACCGCCACCGTGTTTTTTATTCCCGCCTGATGCGAAGCGATAACATCCATATTGCCCTCTACCAGCAAAACGAATTTTTTATCCTTAATTTCCTGTTTCGCTTTATCAATTCCGTAAAGCGCCGCGCTCTTATGGTAAGCCTCTGTTTCAGGCGTGTTGACATATTTGGCTTGCGATTCATCTCCGCCCGGCGCCACTCTGGCCGAGAAGCCGACTACTCTTCCCATAACATCCGCGATGGGGAAAATAATCCGATTTCTGAACCTGTCGTAACAGCTATTACCCTGCTCATTGTTCGTTGTTTGTTGTTCGTTGTTTGTTGTTCGTTGAACTAACAATCCTGTTTTCAAAATTTCTTCAAGCCCATATCCGCGATTGATTAGAAATTTCAGTATATTTCTCCAGCCCGGAGGCGCGTATCCCAAGCGAAACTCTTTAATGGTTTTATCCTTTAAGCTCCGCTCCCGCAAATATCCCAAAATTTTTTCTTTTCCCGAGCCATCCCATAATTGCTTCTCATAAAATTTAGACGCCAGCTCTAAAATTTCCAATGTCCTGTTTTTGCTGGCGGCCGCCTGCGGATTATACCCGTAGCGCGCGAGTTCCACTCCCGCTTTCTCCGCTAATACTTTCAGCGCTTCTTTAAAATCCACCCCTTCCATTTCCATTAAGAAACTGAATATGTCTCCGCCTTTGCCGCACCCGAAACAATGCCAAATCTGTTTTTCCTCGCTCACCACAAAAGAAGGCGTCTTCTCATTATGGAAAGGGCAAAGCGCTTTCCAATTAACGCCCGCTTTTTGCAATTTCACGTATTCCCCGATAAAATCAACGATATTGATTCGGGATTTTATGTCTTCCACGCTGGAGTTCATAAATTTTTTTGGCGGTGGGAGTGAGATTTTTACCCTGTTGCATAACAGGGCGAACTAAGAGCATTTTTTTGCATGCCCGCGCTCTCCCGCCCAAAGCGGAAAGGATAGGATTTGCCGCGGGATAAACCCGCGGCACCCTGTCGAATGGCAGGGTGAACCTTAATTAATACTGGCGGTGGGAGTGAGATTCGAACTCACGGTACGGTTTCCCATACACTTGCACTCCAAGCAAGCGCTTTCGACCACTCAGCCATCCCACCAAGAAACTTACAATAAATAACTTACAATTTGCAATAAAGAAATTTAGTTGTAGGTTGTAGGTTGTTAGTTTATCTCCTTCACCCCCACCAATCTCATCCTCTCTCCTCCCGGAAGTTTTCCTAAGATAATTACCGCTTTGTCTCCTTTTTTTAACTTCTTGTCGGACTTAGCTTTTTTTATCATCTTTTCAATAAGGCCGTCTAGTTTGTCGCTTGGCTTGAAAAGATAGCTGTCCACGCCCCAGACTAACGAGGATTGGTTAAAAGTTTTTTGGCTGTTGGTAGCCATTAAGATTTTTTGTTCCGGGCGAAAATGCGATACTAACTTAGCGGTAAATCCGCTAACGCTCACCATTGAAATCGCTTCAGCGTTGAAGCTCCTCGCCAACTCGTAAGCGCTTCTGATAATCACCGCGTATTCGGAAGAAATATTAAAATCTAAAGCTTTAAAAATATCGTCAAAAGGAGATTCTTCGGTGTCTTCTATAATTTCGCTCATTGTCTTCACGCTTTCCACCGGATATTTTCCGCTGGCTGTTTCCCCGCTAAGCATCACAGCGTCGGCGTGGTCAATGACCGCGTTGGAAACATCGCTCACTTCCGCTCTGGTAGGGCGCGGATTTTTGATCATACTGTCCAGCATTTGGGTAGCCACGATTACCGGCTTTAAATTTTCCAGGCTGACCGCGATTATCTTTTTCTGCAATACCGCTACTTTATTCTCATCCATCTCAATGCCTAAATCTCCTCTAGCCACCATAACCGCGTCCGTGGCTTTTACAATTTCATCCAAATTTTTTATAGCTTCTCTTTTTTCAATCTTAGCCACAATTTGCGGACGGCGTTTTTTCTTCCCCGGTTTTCTCTCTATTTTTCGGCGAAGGCTTAAAATATCTTTAGCCGAACTTACAAAAGAAAGAGCGACAAAATCAACATTATATTCCAGCGCGAATTCAAGATCTTTTTTATCTTTAGGCGTTATAGCGCTTAAATTAAGCTTAGCGCCGGGAATATTAACGCCCTTGCGATTTTTTATTACTCCTCCGTTAATAACTCTGGCTCTCAATAGATGCTTCTCTTTTCTTAAAACTCTTACTTTTATCAAACCGTCCTCAACTAAAATCTCGTTTCCTTTCTGTATACCGTCTATTATGCCGGGACAATCCAAATAAAAAATCTTGGACGAGAAATCCGCCACTGATTTTTTATATAAAACATCGCTAATTAAAATTTCCTCTCCCTCTCTGGCGCTAATATTCTCCGCTGTTTGGATTCTAATTCTAGGCCCCTGCAAATCAGCCAATATTCCCACATTTGTTCTCATTTCCAACGCTAAGCTCCTGATAGTTTTAATTATTTTGGCGTGCCATTCATGGCTTCCATGCGAAAAATTAAGCCGAGCGACATTCATTCCCGACTTGATCATTTCCCGCAATGTTTTTTCATCTTCAGATACGGGACCGATAGTGGCTACTATTTTTGTTTTTTTCATAAGCCGATACTAACAATTAAAAGTTTGTATGCGCCTGTTCGTTAAGGCTGTTCGCATACTAACCAAAACAGGCAATCTCACCACGCTGTTTAGCCTAGTGGATCGCTAACTAAAAAGCGGAAAAAATAATTGCCTGTTTTAACGCAAGTATGTGATAACTTTGAAACATTACAAGTTGAACTTCTCCGCTAAATCGCCTATAAGCGGAAGTTTATTCATTTTCCCGCCAGCTACATTGACAATGCCTATGACCGAGAAAATCAATGCCGCTAAATTGATAAGCGCTCCCAATCCAAAAAGAGGGATTAAAAACATTCCAATAATTTCAACGATAAAAATTACCAATCCTTGCTTGGCGTGGAACTGGGCGAACTTGCTTTCTTTTTTGGCAAGCAACGGCACTAAGCACAAAATTCCAATATAGCTCAGTATTGCTATCGCCTTATTTTCCTGAACATCCTTATCTTCATTTCCTCCCCCTTCTTGTCCGGATTCTTGAGCCGACCTAGGTTCAACTGGCTGCGTAGGTCCCGTTGGTTGTTCTGGTTGACCGGTTGGATTCATATTTTCTTCCATAATTCCACCTCCTTTCTTAATTAAAACTCGTGTTAAACTTTACACTGGTTTTATTTTAGCATACATTTAAAAATGCGCAATTGACAGATTAGTATAATTAGTAATTAGGAAAATTAAGAGAGATCTTTAGAGAGGGGGTTTTCTCCGCCTCTCCCTCTTTACTAAGGGGGAGATTGAGAGAGAGTTGAATTTTGTCCGTTAAATCTCTTCAAGCTCCCTTAAAATATCCTCCGGAATGGGATTATTTTTAGGGCTTATTCCCGGATATATCCAAGCGCTAATAACGCGAATCTGCTGATTCGCGGAATTTAGAATTTTGAATCCCCGATGCCTCTCGGGGACAAGTTTTGAATTTTGAATTTGTTTGGAATTTAAGATTTTGAATTTTGAATTTCCCGCTTCGCGGGTTTGGTACATCGCCCAAATCTCCCGGCTCCAAAATCTTTTTCCGTCTTTAATTCTGGTGGACGCCGGTTGCATTACCGCGATGGTATTTTTCACGATGCCTTTTTCCGTTCTTTGGGGGCTTCTGATGACCCGCAAAATTCTCTGGGCGCTCAAGCCGTAATGCATCATTTTTCCAATAGAATGCCTGGTCCAATAATACTTCTCCGTATTTTTGGGAATTTTAAATCGCATAAAGTTTTCGCCAGTGAGCTAAAGAAGGGGCTCTAAATTCTTGAATTCACAATTTCGGCTTGAATAAAGGATTTTTCTGCTAATTTTATCTCTAAAAAATCAAAAAAACGCGGAATTCCGCGTTCCCGCGGTTTTTACAGACTTTTTATGGCTTTCCCTAAATTCTTATCAAAAGTGATAACTTCATAAGTTTTTGACAAGTATAGGATGGCCATATCAATAAAAGACAATTTATGTCCGTCAAGGTTTACAAAATTATCAATAACATTACTAAAGAAAAGTTTATTTGACAGCAAAATTTTTATATCCTTATTATCAATAATATTCTTGATAAAATCATTAGCAACTTCTTTCCCGGCCTTAAAGCATAGAATAGAAGCAATTTCTGTAACGATATATTCCGGCACAACTACTGAATTGCTACCTAGTTCCTTGATAACCTTTTCCGCTTTTTTATGCTGATTGTCGTTTTCATTAAAAAAGGCGATCCAAATATTGGAATCTAAAATTGTCATACATTATGGTATAAAATTTTGTCAATATTCTTGCTAAGATTTTTATCCCGGCTCTTAAACCTGATTTTCCATAAATCATTCATGGTGTGTTTTTTCTTTTTTAAGCCCTTTTGGCTTATCGGTTCAATTTTGAAAACAGGTTTGGAATTCTTAACCACAATAAAAGAATGTCCCCGCAGAGTTTTCCGGGAGATTTCCTTGAGTTCTTTATGCAATTGTTTTACTCCGATAATTTGAGTTTCCATAAATTTGTAATCATATTCTTAACTTTGCTTAAAGTTTAACCAAAGTTAAACAATTTGTCAAATATTACTACTCCGTTCTTTTTCTCCGCCGCTAAACGGCATATCCCGTTGGATATATTTTTCTTTCACGGTTTTTTCTTTTTCTTGGCTTTTTAATTTAGCTTTTTCCTCACGGCGCTCCAGCTCTTTTATCTCTTTTGTGATTAAATAAGAAAGTTTTTTAAAATCATCGGCGTTAATCTTTTCGGTGTTGCTTTGTAAAATCTCGCGGGTAAATCTGCGCTGGCTGAATTTATTTTCCAGAGGATTATAATCAACATTTTCCCGCGCATCTTTAAGTATTCTTCTAAAATTACTCCAATTGCCGAAATTTTCAACCACAATCCTGCTCGTTGGATTTTCTTTTTTTGGCTTTTTATTAATTGCCAAAGCTCCTTCAAAATTTTTCCCCAGTTCATAATTCATAATTCTTGATTCATAATTCTAAATATCCATTCCCCTTAATTTCGCCACTCTTTCTTCTATCGGCGGGTGAGTCATAAATAATTTAGAAACTTTCTTGCCTTTAAAAGGATTGGATATAAAAAGATGGGCGGTGGCGCGGTTGGCCGCTTCCAGTTTTTCCGGATCAGCTGAAATTTTTTCCAGAGCTCTGGCCAGCCCTTCCGGATAGCGAGTAAGCAACGCGCCGGAAGCATCCGCCAAAAATTCCCGCTTGCGGGAAATGGCCATTTGCATTAAAACCGCCGCGATAGGAGCCAGAATTGATAATACAATGGCGGCAATCATCATAATCATTTGCAACTGCCCGCTGCGATTGTTGTCCCTCCCTCGTCCACCCCAAAAAGCCCAATAGCGAAACCAATCCGCCAAAAGCGCCACAAATCCCACCAGCACCACCACAACAGTGGAAATCAAAATGTCGCGGTTGCCGATATGAGAAAGTTCGTGGGCAATTACGCCTTCCAACTCCGACTTCTCTAACTTATCAATTATTCCGCTTGTCAGACAAACTACTCCGTGTTCGGGATCTCTGCCTGTGGCGAAAGCGTTGGGCGCGCTGTCTTGGATTATGTAAATTTTGGGAACGGGCAGTCCGGCCGTGATGCAAAGATTTTCCACCAACCTATATAATTCTTTGTTGTTTTCAAATTTTACTTCTTTGGCTTTGCTCATCGCCAATACAATTTTATCGCTCCACCAATAAGATCCAAAACTCATAGACACCGCGAAAATAACAGCGATATATAAAATAACGCTATTGCCCATCGCTTGCGAAAAAACATATCCCACCCCGATCACAAACGCCAAAAAACCTGTGATGTAAATCCAGGTTAATCGCGTGTTTTTATCCGCTTGAGTATATAATGTCATATTAGAATTCCACTTTCACATTCTCCTTCTCCTCTCCTTCCGCTTCAAAAAATTCCCGCTGGGTAAATTTCAGCATTCCGGCGATAATATTATTGGGAAAGATTTGAATTTTAGTGTTGAAGTCGCGGACATTGCCGTTGTAGAAACGGCGGGAGGCTTGAATCTTATTTTCTGTGTCGGATAATTCCCTCTGCAGTTCCAAAAAATTTTGGTTAGCTTTCAGATCCGGATAATTTTCCGCCACCGCGAAAAGGGATTTCAGCGTGCCGGTCAGCATATTTTCCGCTTTTTCTTTTTCTCCCGGAGTTTGAGCGCCCATGGCGGCTGTTCGCGCTTGAGTCACTTTCTCAAATAATTCCCTCTCGTGAGTAGCGTATCCTTTGACAGCGCTTACCAGATTAGGAATTAAATTATATCTCCTTTTCAACTGCACATCTATATCGCTCCAGGCTTCGTCCACCCGATTTTTTAATTTAATTAATCCGTTATAAACGGCGATGATCCAAATAACAATTACCGCTAAAACAGCTAATATTATTATTCCCAACATAGGGCGTTTGATATACTCCCAGCTGTTTTTTAAGCAGATGGCAATATATTTTAAGTTAATTATTAAGCGCTTTAATTATATTACATATCCATTGGAAAATAAAGCGTTTCCAAATAACTGTTTCCAAATAATATAAAATTTAGCAATATTTCTTCATTTATTCACGATCGTGATTAAATGAAGAAAACTTTAAAATTATTTAAATTTTAGAAACTAACTATAGACAATATTTTTAAATAATGTTGCAAATGGAAAAAATATGTTAAGATTACATCAAAGAAAGTTTAAGTTTAAAACAAATGGAATACTTAATCCTATTTATAGACAACTATAAAATGTTCATTATTCCCATTGCCGTAGGAGCTTTTACCCAAGTGTTAAAGTATATAATTTTTTCCATTAAGCACGGCTGGGATATCAGCTACGCTATGACTCACGGGCATATGCCCAGCGCCCACACCGCTTTTATTATTTCTTTAGTCACTTCCATTGGGTATTATACAGGAACTGCCTCCGGCGCTTTTGCTATTTCCGTGGCGCTGGCTATCATTATTATTGACGACGCGGTTCGGCTCCGCGTTTACACGGGCGATCAGGGAAGATATTTGAATATGCTTATCCGCCAATTGCCAGTTAACGAAAAGCAATTTCCCCGCCTTAAAGAGCGCGTGGGGCATAAATTGAGCGAAGTTGTCGCCGGCGGAATTTTGGGATTTATTTTAACTTTGATTCTTATAAAACTGCTCTCCTAAAATTTTACTTTATTCGTTCTTATTCGCCTTTTATTTATTTACTCCCCATTTATTCGCGGGCAGTTTTAACTTGCAAGTATTCGCATCACAACTTTTTTATCATTCCAAGGAATCCTCTTATTTCCCACGGCCATAGTTTCTTCCGCTCCTTTTCCCGTAATTACGACAAAATCCCCCGGCTTTGCCAATCGCAAGGCTTTTTTTATGGCTTTTTTTCTATCCAAAATCCGCCAGCAATTTTTTCCTTCTATGAAAATTTTCGCCCTCCGTTTTGAATTTATAATTTCGGACTTTGAATTTATTTGGGATTTGTAATTTTGGATTTTGGATTTTCCCCCAACTACTCCGCTAAAAACTTCGTCAATTATCTTTTGCGGATCTTCATTGTAGGGATCTTCGTTCGTAATAATTATATAATCCGCGAAGCGGGAAACGATTTCTCCCATAATCGGCCGTTTTCCGCGGTCTCTTTCTCCGCAAGCGCCAAACACTGATATGATTTTTTTATTATTGTTATTCCCGCGATTTATGTCATTCTCGTGATTTATGTCATTCCCGCGAAAGCGGGAATCCAGAGTAATTTCTGAGACTAGCGATTTCATCCTAGATTCCCGATCAAGTCGGGAATGACATTTATTTTTCATTTCGCTAATTAATTCATACAATTTTTCCAGCGAATCCGGCGTGACGGCGTAATCAATGATAATATTCAGTCCTTTATTATTCGGCACATTTTCTAACCGCCCGGGAATACCTTTTATTTTTTCTAAAGCTTTCGCGCTTATTTTTAAATCTATTCCCTCCGCCAATCCCGCGCAAACCGCCGCCAAAGCGTTTTCAATATTGAATTTTCCGGGCAAGTGTAATTTGAATTTTGAATTTTGCCAGCCCGAGGCTGGTCCGCCTTGGGCGGAAATTTTGAATTTTGAATAATTAGTTCCTAACTTAATATCTTCAGCAATAATAGTTTGTAATTTGTAATTTGTAATTTGTAATTTATTTAGGATTTGTGATTTTGAATTTGGAATTTCAACACCATATCCATACATCTTATTTGCATCGCCCGAAATGAATTCCTCCGGATGCTCCATATCCAAATTCACTACAATGTTTTTCGCTTTTTTGAAAAGCGCGAGCTTGGCTCGGCGGTATTTTTCCATCGTCTTGTGATAATCCAGATGCTCCCGCGTTATATTGGTAATCACCGCCGTCCCATATTTCACGCCCCATACTCTATTCTGATCCAGAGAGTGCGAAGATGTTTCCAAAACTAAATACTCACAGCCGGCGTTAACCGCCTGTTTGATAAATTTCTGCGTTGCCCGAGAAGAAAGTGTTGTAAATTTGGTTTTATTTATCCACTCTTTATCGCCTAACTTAAAATTAATGGTTGAAATCATCGCTACGGAATGTCCGGCTTCTTCCAAAATTTTCGCGATCATTTGCGCAGTCGTCGTTTTCCCGTTAGTTCCCGTTACGCCAATCACTTTTATTTTTCGCGACGGAAAACCATACCAAAAATTAGCCAAAACCGCTTGGATTAAATGATAAATGTTTTTGATTGATTGGGGAATGAGTTTTTTGAAAAGCATTGCTTTCAATATTATAATTCTGCGATTAAATCCAAATTACAAAACTTAAATTTCAAATCAAGCCCGAAATCTAAAATCCAAAAAATCTTATTTTAGCTATTTGGATTTTGGATTTGATTTGAAACAATTTAGATTTTGGAATTTAGATTTTTAACATTATTTCGCAAAACTTTTTATTAATTGAATTACCCTATATACCCAATATCTCCAAGAACTAACCACTATATCATAACTTCCCGGAAATTCAATTGGCTTCGTTTTCGGCGAAAAGCCCAGCTTAAACCTGGTAATTCCCGCCCATGAAGGATTTTGGATTTTGGATTTTGGATTTTGGATTTTTACTCCTCCCATATCATACTTTCCACACCCCGCTTTTTTCGCGTCCAATATCGCCCGCCATTGCAGGAGAAACGGCGCCATCACATTGCGGAATTCATTATCCGACGCGCCGTGCAAATAAATGGCAGTGTTTCCGTAAAAAGCCATTAAATTAGCCGCGATAACTTTTCCCTGATATTCCGCCGCGTATAATCTAACGCAGGGAATTTTCAGCATTTCGCGATAATAATTTTCCGGATGGGATTTTATCTTATTTCTTTTTGAAGTGATTTTTATTAATCTTAAAAATTCATCAGCGTGGCTTGTAGTTTGTAGTTTGTAGTTTGTAGTTTGTTTTTGTTTTTGTTTGGAAATTGGAAATTGAAAATTGGAAATTGCTTTCACGGCAACGCCTCGTTTCTGTGAAAGCCTGATATTGTATCTTGTCTTCGGCTTCATTTCCGCCAACAGCTCTTCTTCAGGTTTTGAAATATCTATGACGAAAATTTGGCGCGGCTGCATATCGTGCGGCGCTTTTACAACCCGCCAATAATCGCGAATTAAATCCAATAGCCGCAAATCACCGATGTCAATTCTTATCCACCCGGCGTTTTCTTTCTTCGCTAAACTAATTATTTTAGAAAGACAAGCTTGAAATTTGGAATTTGGAATTTGTTTGGGATTTAGGATTTCAGATTTAGGATTTCTGGCCTCCGGCCAGCGCGGAACATAAAAATACCTCCCGGCTATCGGCAGTTTATGCTCTATGATATTCACGCAAAAATCATCTTTAGAAACATTAAAAGTCCTCCTTCCAACCGCTTCCTGAAATTTTCGCCATTCTTCAGATTGTAGAAAATCTTTTTGCATATAACCCAATTCGTAATTCACAATTCATGATTCTAAAAATGAGCGGGATACGAGAATCGGACTCGCGTTTTATCCTTGGGAAGGATACGTACTGCCACTATACTAATCCCGCTTATTTTTTTCCCAAACTCTTCAGCGCCGCTTTTATTTTTTCTTCTACGCTTTTTGTATTCGCGGGAATTGATTTAAGCGCTTCGCGCGCCTCCGCGACAGAATATCCCAAAGCGACTAGCGCTTCAATAGCTTCACTGTCCACCGTCGCCATTTCTTTTTCGCCTTCGGTTAAATTAGCCACTTTATTTTTCAATTCCAAAATAACCCTTTCCGCTGTTTTTTTGCCCACCCCGGAAACTCTGGTTAAAATAGAAGGGTCATCATTGGCGATAGCCGTACGAATTGTTTTCGGATCAGCGATGGATAAAATCCCCAGCGCCGCTTTGGGACCGATTCCGGAAATAGAAATCAAAAGTTCAAACATTTCTTTTTCTTCCAAATCCAAAAAACCGTACAAGGCCAGCGTATCCTCACGCACATGAGTATAAATATGCAATTCAACTTCTTCCTTCCCCGCCAATTTCCCGAAAGTATAATCAGTCACAAAAACTTTATAGCCCACGCCGCTCACGTCCACCACAGCGTAATTATCTTTTAGATATTCAATTATCCCCCGTAATTTGCTTATCATTGGTTCGCAAATTATCGCAAATTACAAAACGAATAATTCCAAATAAATATTCATAAATATTCGTTTTCGCATTCGCGACTATTAGCATTAAAACATTCGCAAACATTAGCATTAAAACATTCGCGACTATTAGCATTCTAGCATCTCTTGCCAAAAAATCCACCTTGTGCTAAAAATAAGTAAGTTAAATTTTTTATTTCAGATCAATTTTGCATTTTTATTTTTGCATTTTGCATTTGAGCAAAGCGAATTATGCCCATCAAAAAATCAGCCAAAAAATATATGCGGGTCAGCGCTAAAAAAGCATTGCGAAATAAAGTCGTAAGAGGTGTTTACCGCAGCGCCATTAAAAAAACCCGCGAAGCGGTAGCGAATAAGAAAATCAAAATCGCCCAAGAATGGCTCAAAAAATCCATTAAAGCTTTAGATAAAGCCGCTCAAAAAAAAGTTCTTAAAAAAAACACCGCGGCTCGTTACAAATCGCGGTTAAATAAGTTGGTGAAAGGGTTGGTGAAGAAATAATAAACAAGGCAAAAAAATTAAACCGTATCAGGTTTAAAGTTTTAAAATTTTAAACCTGTTTTTTATTCCTTGCATAATAATGCATTTTATATCCCAACCACAAACTTATCCAGCGCTAGGATAATATCAACTTTTCCGGTTTTGATTTGGAAATCTATTTCTCCGAGTTTTTTGTAAATTTTTTTGAGCTGCGCCAGAGTAAATCCCCGCAACTGGGCTATTCCTTTTTGCGCCACGAAAGGGTGAAGTTTGGCCAACTTGGCAATTTCATATTGATTGGTGTTTCCCTGAAAATATCGGCCCGAGGCTGATCCCTGCCCGCCGGCAGGCGCGGCGCCTTGGGCGAAAAACCCGCCAATTTTTAAAAGGTTGCGGAATTGGTAAACATACATTGAGAAAATATAAAAGGGATCATCGCCTTTTTCCAATTGGTTATGCAAAAGTTCCAGCGCCTTTTTTTTATCTTTGGACGCCAAAGCGTCAATCGTTTCAAAGATATTAGCTTTAATTTTAGATTTTACTAAAAGATCAATGTCGGTCTCGGTAATTATGCCGTTTTTTTCCCCGCTCTCAACCTTTGCCTCGCCGGCAGACAGGCCTTTTTCAGAAGGAGATACATAATTTACCAGCTTTTCAATTTCATTATCCATCTGAAAAAGATCACTGCCGACATAAGCCGCCAATTTATTTAAAGCTGGCAGCGATATTTTTCCGCCCAAACTTTGAACTCGCTTCAATATCCAAGCGGAAAGCTTGCCGCCGCTTAATTTTTCAAAATTCTGGCTTTTAGAATTAGCCAATAAAAATTTAAACAGCTTATTATTTTTTCTGGGCAATCCTTTTTCCCAAAAAACTAACACTAAATCTTGGCTGGCTTGAAGATTTTTTTTATTGGACTCTAAAAAATTCAAAGCTTCTGACTGATTGCCGGCGGTCCCGCTTAAAATTAAATTTTTGGCTATTACCAACCGCTTGACGGAAAAAAGCCCTCGCGCGCCCGCTATCTCCGGCAGATTGGCTTCCTCGCCGTTTTCCTCAAAATCAACAATACTTAAGCCAGAGCCTATTTTATCTTTTTGCAGAAATTTATTTTTTATTCCGGCAAGTTTTTCGCCGGAGCGAAAACTATCTTCACCGTACAAGAATAGTAACATACTATTTTACTTCCCACTTTAATCTTTGTCCCGGCTCTAGAATCTCCACCCAGATTTGTCCGGGAACAAATTTAATTTCCTGTCCGGATTCGTCGTAGAAAAATAATTTGCTGGCTATGTCAGATTTATCTTTTTTCCAAGTGCCGTGATATTCTTTCCCGTTAAAATAATAATGCGCCTCGCCACTGTCAGATGAATCTTGCCAAGGATCGCCTAATTCCACATTATTATACTGCCCTTCAATTTGATAGGATTTAGCCATCATTACCACAATATTCTTCGGAGCAATTCTCTCTCCATTATTTCTATCCTTATCTTCCTTCTTTCCCCAAGTTCTTAAATAAGAATTGCTATTTTTGTCATAATCATAATCCGCCGCGTAAATGCCGGCAAAAGCCACTCGCAAATGTCCGCCTTCCGGTCGTTCATCTATGGAGGCTTCCGGCTGGTGAGCATATCCGGAGAATTTATTTTCCATCCGGTATCCGAAATCGCGACTGGCCTCAAGAATTTTGGCGAACTTTATATATCCCGAGTGCATGCCAACAAGATCGGGATGCCGGAAGCAATATCCATTGGCTGATTTTCCCGCGTCGCTGTTGCAGTTTATATTATCTATTATTCCGCTATTCAGTTTTTCTATAAACCAGTCCATCTGCGATCTTCCCCAATGGACAAAAATAGCGTCCAGCCCTTTGGCCAGATGCACGAAATCGTGCCGGGCGCTTCTTATTGATCCCACTTCCTCCGGACTGTTGCAAACATAAACTCCCATCAGCCGAGTAATGGTGGCGGTAATCACGGGCATTTCTATCACCATATCCGCTTCGGAAAATCCGGAAGCCGGACGCGCCGCGACATCGGAAGGCTGCATTACCGCAATCGGGCGGCGGTTCCAATTTTCGCAAGCTAATCCGGAAATCGGGCTGACATTGCCTTCGTTGGCAATAGGCAGATTGTTCTGGACTTCATTATTTTCCGTTTGAATCTGTTTCACTCTTTTGGTTCGCATAGCGCCGCGCCCGACCGTGAAATAAACCAGTATTCCAGCGATTACTATCGCCACAACAGCGATGATTATTTTTTGTTGTCTAGTCATAATGATCTAAATCCCGAATCAACACTGATTTTTCCCGAATAATCCCTAATTCGCTTTTTCCTCCCCCTTTGTAAAAGGGGGTTGGGGGGATTTTACTATTCGTGATAATTAGTGAAGAATTCGCGTTGATTAGTGATTTATATTATTTATTTTTGACAATTGGGGCAATAATACACACTCCTCTGCCCCAACTTAATTCTTTTTATCATTGTATCACACTTTTTACATTTTTGCTTTTCCCGGCGATAGACTTTTAGGATTTTATGAAATCCGCCGGGAGCGCCGGCTGTATCACGGTAGTCGCTGTCCGAAGTCCCGCGCATTTTAACCGCTTTTTTAAGGATTTTTTTAATAGAACCATAAAGACTTTTTATCTCCGCCGGTTTTAAACTAGCCGCTTTTCTTGTCGGTAAAATTTTGGCGTCAAAAAGAATTTCACTGCGATAAATGTTGCCGATGCCGGCAATTAAATTTTGGTTCATTAAAATTATTCCAATTAAGCTGTTTTGTCTTTTTTTTAAAATTTCTTTAAACCTTTTCAGCGTAAATTTTCTGCTTAGCGCGTCTATTCCCAAGCTTTTTATTTCTTTTAAACTTTCCAATTTATCCGTATCCGCCAAAACAATTTTTCCAAATTTCCTCAAATCCGAAAACTCTAGAGTCTTGTTGAAATTTTGAATTCTGAACTTGGAATTGATTTTTAATTTTACATTGTCATTTTGATTTTTGATTTTTGATTTTTGATTTAAATAGAATATATGCCGCACATACTGATTAACCCTCTCGTCAAAATAATTCCCATTTTCACCTTTTTTTAAAAAAGCCTGTCCCGTCGGATGACCAGAAAGGATTAGGGGAGATTTTTCCTCCTTTGACTTTTGATTTATAATTTGGGGTTTGGGCTTGATTTGAAATTTGGATTTTGGATTTTGAAATTTTACCAACAGATGTCCCGTCATCTTCAAATGAATATAAATAGTTTTGTTATAACTTAAATCAATAAAAATATTCTTGCCGACCCTTCTCACTCCCAAAATTTTTCGGCCTTGGATTTCTTCTCCGAATTTTTTGACTGAAATATTCTTAACCGCTTTTTTCCAGCCGCTCCAAAAGCCAACGATCGTATCGCCTTTGATTTTTTTATTCAGGTCATTAACAATTGTTTGGACTTCGGGCAATTCAGGCATAAAAATTACGTACAAAGTTCTAGTTTTGACATAATATTCTTTTTCATTTTTGACATTTTTTGCTCATTAATATTTAGCTCCTTGATGCTATGAGTGCTTTTTAAAAGCTGAATGAATTCCTTGCCATACTCTAAAAGATTGAATTTTTTGGCAAATTTCACATATTTTTCCCAATCAAATTCCGGTAAAAAAGCTAAGCTTAAGATATCCAACTCGTCTTTCTGCCCCTTGCTTGAACCGCGGCGACTGTGCCACGCAAATAGTTTCATAAGCAGCAAGCTCTCTAAAGCGGGAACAATAAATCCTTCTTTATTGATGGAGAATTTTTTTATTTCTTCAATTTCTACGCCCAACTTTGAATAATGGGGAACATAAATATCCACATCAAAATTACCTTCGTTAATTTCGTATTTGTTTAATCTTTCGTTTTTAAAAACTTCGTTTGCCTCTTTCATTTTGGCTAAAACTTCATAGTCAACAATGATGTCAACATCTTTAGATTTCAGGCTTTTTGAATACAAATAAACCGCCCATCCGCCAATAAGAATAAATTTGTGCTTTCTCTTCAGATCTTGCAAATAAGCAAAACTTTTTTGTGTGATAATATCGTTATAGTATTGCATACACCTATAAAAAAAGTTTATTTTTTAAAGCGTTTAAAAAATCTTTCGCGTACCAATCTTCCATGTTCCAAAAATCAACGAATAGCTGTATGTCGGGCGCGATGCCGCCAAAATTTTCCAGCCGCGGATCGCTCTCAAGAATAAAAAAATTGGGCTCGCCTTGTTTTTTGGGAAAGCGTTTTTTTATTTCCTCCAATTTCTCGCGCCCGGCATAAACATAAATTTTAGCGTAATCAGCCGGAGCGTCTTTGTATCTCATGACATAGGCGCTATAACCTCCGAAAATTATTCCATCCGGCATCTGTCCCTCTATTTTTTGAACATTTTCCGAAACATTAGTTTCATAAATTATTTCTTTCCGCATATTTCTTTGAGTCGCCCAAATATATAAAAATTTTTCCGCGTCAACGACAGAAAAATTCCTGCCCGTCACCTTGATAGCTCCACTTTGGCGCGGGATTTTGAGCGCGTTAAAAACCGTGCTTAGTGAAAAGCCAAACTTTTCCGCCAATCCCTTCTGGGTAAATTCTAATTTTTTCTTTTCAATAGCTTGAAAAATAATTTCCCGCCAAATAAGCTCTTTTTTACTCATTACTTTCGCTTTTTAATAATAATTTATAGCTTCATTTCTATTATATTAGAAACTTGACTTTTTGTCAATAGCATAGCGCGTAATAGCATAGTGCGTAAAAAATAACGCAAAAATTTGGGAATAAAAAAAGTCCCTCACGGAATTCCGTAAGGGACTACAGAAAATAAATTAACTATGGAATTCTTATTGAGGTTAGCTATCTTTGGTTTAAATAAAGGAAAAAGATGCTGGATTTTGAGCTGAAAATAGAAGATCCATCGCAAAATCCATCACTTATGAGCGATCGCGTATAAGTGAGTAATAAATTTTTATTTTATTTATTTTATGATTTAGGTTTTATCGCTAATCCCGCTATCAGCCAGAATAAGAGTATCCCAAAATGCGTAGTCCAGAGCCAATGATCAACAAACAACAAACAACAAACAACAAACAACAAACAACAAAAGAGGGTTTTATTTTTTAAGGATTTTAAAAATATTTGCGCTAAAATTAAAACAAACAGTATCAAGCCGACGATTCCCAGTTCTGCCCAGATTAGCGCGAAAACATTATGGACCGGCTGGCATTGCCAAATGGGTTTTTTGATTTCATTTTTCTTGTCCGCCGAAGCAAACGCGAAGGTGGATTGAAAAACCGCCAGGGTGTAATTTCCCGCGCCGGTTCCCAGCCAAAAATTTTCTTTGATAATTTCTCTAGCTTGGTTGAAATACGAGTTTCTTTCACTGATTGATTTTTGCTCCAAGCGTTTTCCCGCGTCAAAGCGGGTGGAAAAGTTTTTATAATTCACGCTCGCAAAAACTATTCCGGCTAAGCTGAAAACCAATAATAATTTAATAAAACTTTGCTTAGCGGACTGTTCGCTCTCGGAACGGGCTGTTCGCGGCCATATGGCAACGCCTAAAAAAATAATTCCAACCGCCAAAGCCAGCCACGCGGAGCGGGAAAAAGTTAAAAGTATTCCGAGAAGAATAACCAGAAGGCTGGTTAAAATAACTATTTGATTTAATTTAGTTTTATTATTTCTAACATTAGAAATTATATCATTGAAAATTGATTGAAAATTGAAAATTGAAAATTGAAAATTTGCTCGCTTTTTTGTTATTTTCATATTTCCATAGTTTATGCCGCCTCTATAATTACTTGATAAAAAATACAGTCCGGCGATGAAAGCGAGCGTTAAATATCCGCCCAGAATATTAGGATGCGGCAAACTTCCGTAAGCGCGCAGCCAGCGTCCTCCTTCGTTTTCCAAAACCGATACTCCTCCTTGCCAAGATTCATAATTATTCATTCCCAGCCACTTGCTGGAAAAACCGCTTTGAAAAGCAAACTGTCCTATCGCCAAAGCGCTTTGCAAAACCGCCGCCGCCAAGAATACAAAAACAATTTTCCGCCAATTTATTTTTACCTCCCGCAAAGCCAGAAACAATCCCGCGCCCAGCAATAATTTCAAAGAAAAATAAAAAGCCAGAGTTTTATCCGCCGACCAAAGAATGGAGATAAAAGACCAAGTAAGCAACAAGTAGCAAGTAGCAAGTAGCAAACGTAAATATAAATTTTTATCAAACTTATAATTTTTTTGGATTTGCTTGCCGCTTAATGCTTGTCGCTTAATGCTCGCTATTAACACTAAAACCATCCAAAACACCAGAATTACATCCGACAAATAAATTCCTATTGTTCCGTATTGCCATTTTTCTCCACCAATAAAAATTTCCCGCAATAAAAAAACCGTCTGCCACGGCAAAAGAAAGATAAGCGCGTAAAATAAGTATTCCGTTAGCTTTGCCATTATTTATTAAGACAAACTAGCTTCAACCAAAAATTTTTTAATCGTTTCATCATCCACTTCAAATTCTTTTCTGTAAATAACTTTTTCAGAATAATTAATATCTTTAAAATAACCCAGCTGAACTTTAAACATTTTTTCATTAAATTCGTTTCCAAAAAGATTATTGGCCTTTTTGCCAATTTCATTTATGGAATAAAAATCCCGAATAATAAAATATAAATCCACATAGTCCTTCCACTTGGCTCGTTGTCCCAATGCATGAGCTTTCATCGCCGCCAAAGTCAATAGGTTAGGCATTTTAATGATGCCATCAAATTTCTCGGAAAAATCTATCTCAAAGAAATAATGAAAAAACGTAAATTTAACCGTACTTATCACAAACGTAAATTCTCCCAACTTATTAACGATCGTCTCATCTATATGATTTGTCTCTAAAATCTTTCTTTTTATGCTGTTATTATTAAAGGATTTGTTTTTTATCGTAAATAAATCAAAATCAACAGATTCTCTGTGTCCAATATGCAAAGCAATCGCTGTCCCTCCAACCAAACCAAATCGTCTGGAAAATTTGGAAACTAACGGCAATAATTTTCTTTGTTCTTCTGTTAATATTTCTTTATGCATGCTTGTTAAAATACAAATTAAAATAATGTTTTATATCGGAACGATAATTGCACCGCATCCGCTCCGGCGCGGTTTGTTTGCGAAAAATTTCCGCCACCCGCTTAATTCCCAAAATATCAAAAAGCTCCCGCACATCGTCCCAATCGCCGTAATTCAAAACCGCTTCCACGATAGCTTCATCGTCAAGCCCGTCCCAATTTTTAGTCCACCAAATTAAATGCTTCCTTCTTTTAATAAATTCGTGAATGTCTTTTTTCTTTTTCATACTTATATTATAGCAAATTTTTGAGGTTTATGGAATGTTTTTGTCTCTTTTTTCGCATTCTTCCCCAATCTTCACATCCGCTATTAAAATACGGTTTTCCCAAAAAATAACGCAAAAATTTGGGAATAAAAAATCCCCTAGATTCAAAGCGCTAAAGCATCAAAGAATCCAAGGGATAAAAGTTTAAGGGAACAAGATAACAGAGCCTCAAACCAGTTGCGGAATTACAACTGCGGAATTACAACTCGATGATGACTTATGGCAAGCCAGATAGTGGAGTTTCCAAATCGGTGTACATGTATCTTGAGCTGATAGTCACGAGTGAATTCAACATGGGCAATGAAGAACTCCCACTTAGACTCAAATAGAAAAAATGTTTCATAACCGTCACAACAGAGCAAAATTCTGTAATTTCTCACGAAATTCAGAATTTGACTTTGAGTAAGGCATACCTTATGCGGATTAAATGAGCCGAATAACTGAGAAAACGTCCCATCCCTTCTCATTTCATAAACTTGGACGAGGGTTTCCTCTGTCGCCGGACCTTTTTCATCCGCGCCCCACTTTTTGAAATTTGGGTCTACAAATTCTATAAATGCTGGTATGTCTTTTACATTCGCGATGATCTCTGAACCATCGCACCCATTAATGACGGGTTTTCCGCCATTTCCGCCAAGTTTTCTGTTATCGGAAATGAGTTTGAGGAATTTATTTATGGTTGTCATTGCAAGTTCTCCTTTTACAGTCGCCGTTTGGCGACACGGTTAATAAAGAAATGGATTCCCGGCAAATTATGCCGGGACTATTCCTTTTTTATACGATCCATTTCCACCAGTTTGTCCATCTTTTTCCAGTTGTCAGATAAACTGACTTCTGGGCATTATCCCTATCTCCATTTGCATAACAATTATACCTCAGTTTCCTCTTATCAATATCTGCCCTGCACCAAGGAATAAAGGGCACCCATCCCATGATGTTTGTATTCAATACTCCAATATTATAGTGTCGGAGAACATCTGTATACAAAGCTACAGATATGCTCTCTCGCAAAGTAAGGAAATTTCTTTTATGTTTTCCTTTATCAATATCTTTCCAGCACTTTCCTTCTAGGAAATGCATACCCACATCGAAAATCCAATATGGACACGGATGTCTTGGCAGCATTATTTTGTCCTCTGGTTTGGGAATACCACCGTCGAAACTACTTCCATTTCTCATTATCTGACGGAATAGACTGAAGTCTATGTTAGACTCAACTCGAAAAATTTCTGGTTTTTCTGCATAAACTTCATTACATTTTACAATGCTTAAATCTGTAACCGGTTCTATAACTGGAACTGGCAAAAAAGGAATTGTGCCTGCGTTAACACTTTTTGCATTTGCATAAGCTAATGCTAATACCTTTTTTTTATTTTCGCTCAATACAGACATGTCCATTACACCTAACTTCCTCGTCTCATCTATCAAATAATCAAATAATTCATTGTCATTCATCTTATTTCTCCTTTTTGTCCTACTTTTATAGAACTCCTAAATTTGAATTTATTCACCCAAAAAACAGAACTGCAATTGCCTGGACTGCCAGACAACCGCAATGCTGTTTTTTGGGATTTGTTAAAGAACCTTTCTTAACTTGACTTGCCAGCTTAGCATATCGTAAAAGATTTGTCAAGCGAAGTTAACTATTTGAAGTTAGCTATTCTTGGTTTAGATAAAGGAAAAGGGTGTTGGATTTTGGGCTGAAAATAGAAGACCCATCGCAAAATCTACTCACTTATAAGCGATAGCATATAAGTGAGTAATAAGAATTGCTTTTGTTTTTTTCTTATAACTCTCCCCAATTATCTCCGATCTTCACATCCACCGTAAGCGGGACTTTTAGTTTGTAGACATTTTCCATAATTTCCTTAACTTTCCCGGAAACTTCTTTCGCCATATCTTCTCGCACTTCCAAAATTATCTCGTCATGAATCTGCAATACCATCTTCGCGGCGTTCTTTTGTGTTCGCAGGTTGGCATCGCTTGTAATATAACGATACGCCTCTATCATCGCCAGCTTCACAATATCCGCCGCCAGTCCTTGGATGGGCATATTAATTGCCATTCTTTCCGCCGCGCCGGCCACTTGAAAATTAGGGGAATTTATTTCCGGCAAATAGCGGCGGCGGCCCGTCTCCGTTTCCACAAAACCGTTTTTGCGGGCAAGTTCTTTGGTGTTTTTAATAAATTCCGCCACTTGAGGAAATTTTTCCAAATAACGGCTGATAAATTCTTTAGCCTCGTCGCGGCTGACTTTTGCCGCCTGGGCAAAACCAAAAGCGCTCATTCCGTAAATTATTCCAAAATTGAGCGCTTTGGCGGCGCTTCTCATTTTTTCCGTAACCCGCGATAAAGTAATTTTATTAACTTCCGCCGCCGTTGCCCGATGGACATCCTCCCCCGCCATAAAAGTTTCTATTAATTTCTTGTCGCCGCTCATATGCGCCATTACCCTCAAATCAATTTGGGAGTAATCCGCCGACACGAAAACGAAACCCTCTTCGGCTTCAAAAGCCGTGCGGACAAGTTTCCCGATGTCCGTTCGTTTGGGAATGTTTTGCAGATTCGGATTTTCCGAAGAAAGCCGCCCGGTGGCCGTCACCGCTTGGTTGAAAGTAGTGTGAATGCGGAAATCCTCGCTTATCATATCAGGCAAGGCGTCCAGATAAGTGGTTTTTAGTTTGAATAGTTCGCGATAGCTTTCAATTTTCCCGATAATTTCGTGCTTATCGCGAAGCTTTTCCAATTCCGCCGCCGCGGTGGAAAATCCCGTTTTAATCTTTCTGATGTCATCAGTCGGCAATTTTAATATCGCGAATAAAATTTCGGCCAGCTGGCTGGGAGAATTAATGTTAAATTTTCTGCCAGCCAGCTTATAAATTGATTTTTCTAAATTATTTATCCGGGCCGCCATTTTTTCCGAAATGCCTTTTAAAATCAAAGGATTTACCTTAACACCCGCTAATTCTATTTCAGCCAAAACTTCCACCAAGGGCATTTCAATTTTTTCAAATACGGTTTTTAAATTTCCCGCGATGCCTTTTTGTTTTCGGCTTATTTCTTCTATTTTTCTCTCTAAAATGCTTTTGAGTTTCAAGGAATAATCCGCCTTTTGGCAAATTTTCTGCGATTGGCTTTCCTGCCCGGGAATGCCTAAATTCAACTGTCCCGCCTTCTCTTCCGGCAATTCTTCTCCCAGCTCCTCTAAAACCAATTTTGAAAATTCTATTTTGCTTCCCGGATTCAAAACATAAGCCGCCAGCATTACATCCCAATAAATACCGTTCGGCTTTATTCCCCGCTCTTTTAAATTCTTGTAAACGCTTTTTAAATCATAGCCAATTTTTTTTATGTTTTTATTTTCTAAAATAGACTTTAGTTTTTTCAAATTATTATCTTTGCTTTCCACGGAATAAGCCCTCCCCGTTTTCCAAGAAAAAGCTGCGCCTTTTACATCAGCTCCCTCTCCCTCCGGGAGAAGGTTGGGATGAGAACACTCAATAGCCAGCGCAATCTCTTTTTGCTTTTCTAATTCTTTAATAAATTCGCCTAGATTCACACCACTAACCACTTCATATTTTAAATCCTTTACCCCATCGTTGCTTCCTTCCCGACCTTTTCGCGTATCCGCATTATTTGCATCAATATTCGCGTCATTAACATCACCATTAGGCAGTCTCTTAATCAAACTAAAAAAATTCAGTTCCTGAAAAAGATTAACGATTTTTTGGCGATTGAAATCTTGAGTGGCGCAAGATTTCAAATCAAGTTTAATTGGAACATTTGTTTTTATCGTGCCTAATTCTTTAGACATAATGGCCTGCATTTTGTCCCTTTCCAGCTTTTCTTTAACCGCCTTTTTTATCTTATCTAGATTTTTATAAACATTTTCCAGAGTGCCGTATTCTCGCAGAAGGCTGGAGGCCGTTTTTTCTCCAACCCCTTTTACGCCCGGAATATTATCGGACGGATCGCCGCGCAGACCTTTAAAATCTTTCAACTGTTCCGGTTTTAATCCATAGCGTTCTTTAACTTTTTTTTCGTCATACAAAACCGAGTCGCTGATTCCCCGCCGCATAGTATAAACTTTTGTTTTGTCATTTACTAGCTGCAAAGTGTCCAAATCTCCCGTCACGATAACAATATTTATGTTGTGAGTTTTGAGTTGTGAGTTGTGAGTTAAAGTGCCGATCACATCATCTGCTTCAAAACCTTTTTTTTCGTAAATGGGAATATTAAAAGCCTTAGTCACTTCTTTAACTTTGGGAATTTGTTCGTAAAGTTCGTCGGGTGCTTTTACTCGCGTGGCTTTATAGTCTTTAAATTTTTTATGGCGAAAAGTCGGACCAGCTAAATCAAAAGAAGCCGCGATATAATCCGGCTGAAATTTATCAATAACTTTCAGCAAAGTTGAAGCAAAGCCGTAAACCGCGTTAACCAATTCCCCTTTCTTGGTTGTCAGCGGCGGCAAAGCGTGATAAGCCCGATGGATAATCGCGTTGCCGTCAATAAGAAGCAGCCGTTTATTTCCAGACATAAGACGTAAAGACTTAAGACTTAATTTCTCTCTTATTCTTTCCTGCCAATCTGAACTTAAACCATATCGCTGATTTGGGAATTATTTTTTTAATTCGGTCCGCCCATTCTATAATTATAACATTGTTTTTGTTTTTTACGATTTCTTCCCAGCCTAACTCTAATATATCCGCGGAATTAACTCTGTAAGCGTCAATATGATAGATATCTTGTAAATTGTCTAGCTTTGCCAGATCTGGCGTAGCCAGATAATTTGTAATTTGTAATTTGTAATTTTCGGATTTATTTGGAATTTGTGATTTTGGATTTGGGATTTCTTTCTTATAATGCTTCATTATCACAAAGGTAGGACTCGTGTACGGTCCCTCAACTTTTAAGCCTTTCAATATTCCTTGCGCGAAAGTGGTTTTACCTGATCCTAATTCTCCTTCCAAACAAATAACCTCCCCGCCTTTTAATTCTTTTGCCAGCGCTTCGCCTAATTTTCTGGTTTCTTCAACGCTGGTTGTGATAACTTTTTCCATATTTTCAGTATAGCACAAGCCGTAAGCTATAAGTAGCAAGTAGTAAGCCATAAGCAGTAAACCATAAGCAGTAAACAATAAAAAATAAGAATAAAATTACTCACTTATAAGCGATCGCGTATAAGCGAGCAGATATATTTTCTTGCTAATAAACTTGCACAAAAAAATCACTTCTTTCTACTCACTTATAAGCGATCGCGTATAAGTGATAAGTTTGATGAAATGATTAGTTCGGGAATAAAAAAAGACCGAATTTAATTCGGTCTGTGGTTTGCTAGACTGTATAAATTACCAGTCTAGCGAAAAAGAATTCCTGTTTCTCCCATGTCCATAATAATAGAAATGGGAACTTCCTCTACCTCCGCCGCGGAAATAAAAGTTTTTTGTGCGAATACGAAATCGGGGACTATAATAAGATCTTGTATACCCACGATACTCGTGGGCTGGTGCTACTCACTGGTATTGGTAACTGTAACAAGAAATTACACTGTAACAAGGAACTGCTGAGAACATTAGTATAGCTATAAAAGCAACTATAATTTTTTTCATCTTCCACCTCCTTTAAAAGAAATACGGGAGAGATTGGAATCCAACCTCTCCCCGCTGAAGTACCCCATCTAGTTTCCTCCATACCTGCCATATCGATAGGCGCGCCTTAGCCGCACCTTTTTTACTTCCTTTAGCCATTGAACGCGTCCGCGTTCGCAGGCCTGGCGCTCCTCCTCTGTAGAGAAGGCGGAGCAATCAATATCGGCAGGCTGCCGACATTGAGAAGGGATAGGCTGAACAACGATAACTTCTCGCTGTCCTCGCCTCCGCTGGCGAGGCTGAGTACCCAGTGCGCCTCCATAAGCGCCAATAGTTGCGCCCCCTAAGGCTCCCTTCCAAATATTATCTCCTCCTCCAAAAATTAGACCGCCTATTGCTCCCGTAGCGCCACCAATGGCAGCGCCAGCTATAGAATTGGCTATCGTATCTTCCTGATACTGCCTACTCATACCAGCGCAACCAACCAAGCTCACCAACAAAACAACACTACAGGCTAAAATCAATAATCTTCTCATCTTCTTGCCTCCTTCCCGGATTTTTTCCGGAGAAAAATTAATATTCGGTTTTCAAGGCACTTCAAACTAGCATACACCATTATGCTAAAAAAGTCAATAGCTAATTTGGTTTAAATAAAGGTTAAAAAATGGTAAATTGGAGTAAGTGAGCGAGAGACGGGAATTGAACCCGCGGCCTCTTCCTTGGCAAGGAAGCGTTCTACCACTGAACCACTCTCGCCGATATGTGGGACCAGCAGGGATCGAACCTGCGACTAACCGGTTATGCTTCTCACTATTGCTTTCGCAACTTCTTTTGAATTTGTGAGCTGGACTATCCCTTCATCCATAAATCATAAATTATGGAGTCTGCCGTCTAGTCTCTACACCTTCCTCGCTATAGCGAGGCTTGGCTCGGGATTAACATAGTTATATTAAATAACCTTAGACTTCCCCGAGTTTGACAGATATTCACTTGAAAATTACTTCTCAAGCAGCCCTGTTAAAATCATTCAACTTGTGCTATAATTAAGTTATGAAAAAAATCATAACTTGTATAATTTGCGGTAAACCATTAGGTGGCAAGCAAAAAAAATTTTGTTCTCTTTCTTGCAAGAATAAAGCCCTTCAATCCTATCAAGCACAACAAGCTCGAGGGTTAAAAAGGAAAATGTTTCTTGTAAAAAAATTAGGAGGATGCTGCTCTATTTGTGGATACAACAAAAATCTTTCCGCGCTTACTTTTCACCATACCGAACCAGAAAAAAAAGAGTTTCCAGCTAGATATGAGATCTTTATCAAATCGAAAGCAATCCCGAATTGATACTGAGATCAAGAAATGCATTCTTGTTTGCCATAACTGCCATTCTGAATTACATAATCCGAAACACAATTTGAAATGAACTATTTGAGCCGGTTGCTCTACCACTGAGCTATGGTCCCATTGTGTGCCGAGGGCGAGAATTGAACTCGCGACACAAGGATTTTCAGTCCTTTGCTCTACCACTGAGCTACCTCGGCTAAGCATGTGGATGATACTGGACTCGAACCAGTGACATCTTCTTTGTAAGAGAAGCGCTCTAGCCAACTGAGCTAATCATCCATATCTCGTACCCCGAGAGGGATTTGAACCCTCATACCAAAAAATGGTCACGCCCCTCAAGCGTGTGTGTATGCCGATTCCACCATCGGGGCTTAATGATATAATTTTATATGTAAAAATCACTAGCGTTGTTTACATTTTCTTTCTCTGTTATTCCGGAAAATTTCGGAGCAGCAACGGAGAAATTTATCCGGAATCTAGGACGAGAAATCGCAAATGCAATAAAATAAACAGTTAATTTAAAGGCTCTTGCAATCTGACTCTGGATTCCAGACATTTTTTCTTCCACTGCGTTACAGAAAAAATTTTGGAATGACAAGTGAAAATAATTAACAAAAAATGCAAACAACGCTGTGAAATCTA
>JAGGSH010000007.1 GCA_021159185.1 bacterium | reverse complement strand
TTACATTTTTTGTTAATTATTTTCACTTGTCATTCCAGAATTTTTTCTGTAACGCCTGCCTCGCCGGCAGGCAGGCAGTGGAAGAAAAAATGCCTGGAATCCAGAGTTAGATTGCAAGAGCCTTTAAATTAACTGTTTATTTTATTGCATTTGCGATTTCTCGTCCTAGATTCCGGATAAATTTCTCCGTTGCTGCTCCGAAATTTTCCGGAATGACAGAGAAAGAAAATGTAAACAACGCTAGTGATTCTTACAGATTAAGTATTTTTTTCCAAAAGTCAGAATTTATAAACTCATCTGTTTTTTTTCTTGCTATTCTATTCAGTCTATATTTATTTTTACATTGACCGCCTAAAACTTTTTTAAACTCATCTTCAAGATTTTCTATTTGCCAAATAATTTTAAATTCAGAATATTGCTTTTCTAATTTTATTTTCTCTTCTTTTCATCTCTTGGGAAAATCCTGTTTTAGCTTATCAAGATCAATGAAACAAGACCGGCTAATATTCTCAATTTCACATCTCCTTTTTTCTCCTTTAAAGACGAGTATAATTCAGCAACTCCGGAAAAATAAAAAAGCCGACCAAAAATTTCAGCTCCTCGCTTTTGGAAATAAGTTCCACTAAACGCTTTTTCAGATTGTCTGTTTTTCCGTTTGTTATAAAATTTTTCATGTGTATTATCATACTATGCCCCAGTTTCTTGAATTAAAAATAGCACATCCGCTTTGAAAACAAAAGAAAGAACGGTTACTGCCGTTCTTTCTTTATATACTGCTAATAAAAAAATGTTATTCCAAAATTCCGTCCAAATTCACATCATATAAAATCTTTTCCTGGATATGATTATATTTCAAAATTTCTTTTTCACTGAACCAAATTGGAATTTCTTTTTCCGCTTCTTCCGTATTTCCCGAGGCGTGAATTAAATTTCTAATACTTCTTTCGCCAGCATCAGCCATCTGATATGTATCCAAAGTGAAATCGCCGCGAATAGTTCCCACATCTGAAGAAAGCGGCTCCGTCCCTCCGGTAATTTTTCTGACCAATCCTGTCGCCTGATTTCCCTGCCAAATCATAGCCACCACCGGACCGGCGCTAAGATATTTGGCGTTTGATTTCATAATCGCTTTTCCATTTTCCATATTGGTGGCAAAGGGGCTTTTGAGTCCTTTTTTTTCATAATTTTCCCGAGCTTTTCTTCCAACTTCTTCCAACCATGCGTCACCGCCGACTTCATAATAATGTTTTGTAGCCATTTCTTCAGTGGGAATTAACATTTTCATAGCTATAAGTTTCAGCCCCGTTCTTTCATAACGCTTTATAATCTCCCCGATCAAGCTTCTCTGAACTCCGTCGGGTTTAATAATTACCAATGTTCTTTCTTTTTTAGGATGTTTGTCCATAGTTTTTTATAACGCTAACAATTAAATAATCTGAGATTAAATTTACCACAACCTTCCGCCTTTGGCAAACCGACCGGCTAACTTAAAATTTTAAACAGTTGCTGCGAACGCGTAATCGCGCGTTAGCGGCAGACAAAAACATTATTGCGCTAATTCATTAAGTTACATCTGCTCACGATCGTGAATAGATGTGACTTTTAAAAATTCTCCTGTATCTGCGTCAGTCAAAATATCTTTCGCATTTTTCATTTTGGCTTTTACATTTATAAACTATATTCCCCTTTTCATCGGTGCGCCAAAATTTAATTCCCTGTTCCCGCAATCTTCCCAAAACGGCCGAATGGGGATGTCCGTAACTGTTTTTGCCCACGGAAATAATGGCTTCTTCCGATTTAACGGATTTCAGAAATTCCGCGCTGGTGGAATGTTTGGATCCGTGATGCCCGGCTTTTAAAATACGCGATTGCAAATCCAGCCCGCTGTCAATTAATATTTTCTCTTGCTTGCTCGGCAAGTCTCCCGTTAATAAAAAACTCTCTTCCCCGAAAGTAAGTTTTATCACAATACTGTTCGCGTTATTATCTTTTGATTGGGAATCGGCCAGCGAACAAAAAGGATAAATAATTTCAGCCAGCGCGCCGTTGGGAAATTTAATCCGCGCGCCCCTAACCGCTTCCGCGCGTTGCGCCTGCTCTTTCTCTATTTCGTCCTCCCACCTTTTATAAACTTGCGTTTTGCTTTTGGCCTTGGTTTCCATAACCGTTTCCACTTTATAATTCCGCAACACGCTTGCCAGCCCTCCGATATGATCTTGGTCGGGATGAGTGGCTACTACCGCCTCAATCTGCCTATCCCAAAAAGGAATAAATTTTCCCAGTCTTTCCAATAATAATTTTCCGCTTTTTCCGCCGTCAACTAAAACTTGATTTTTTCCCTGAATAATTAAAATCGCGTCGCCTTGCCCGATGTTAAGAAAAACGACTTTGAGTTCTTGGGAATTTCTGGAATAAAAAATAACGCCTCCCAAAATTAAGCAGAGGATAAAAAGCGAAAGTAAAATTCCGTAGATTAATTTTCTATTTTGCATAAGTATAATAATTAGCAAGCACTGAATTTATATACCGTTACGTTGCGGTCGCACCATAGCGGTATATAAATTTTTTTGTGTCATTCCAGAATTTTTTCTGTAACGCTTGTCCGCCTTTGGCGGAGAGTGGAAGAAAAAATGCCTGGAATCCAGAACGAAACCGTCGAAGTGTCATTCCCGCGAAAGCGGGAATCCAGAGTAATTTTTTAAGCCAGCGATTTTATCCCTGTCTGCCGCCAGGCAGGGATCGGGAATCTCTTCCTCATTTTATATGCGTAGATTCCGGATAAATTTTTCCGTTTCTCTCCTCCCGCTAAGCGGGACGGAATGGCATAAAAGAGAAAATGCAAACAACGCCAGGGTTTCTTACAAATTATGATTTCTCTACATCAATATATTGATATATTGATGTAAGCCAAATTTGTAAGTCAAATTATAGTGTCTTATTTCTCTTTCAATCTCCGTTTTTCTTTTAAGAAAAAAATTATTAGAAACAAAACCAAATACCAAACCACCGCCTGCCGCCACCCGAAATTTTCTACTTCTTTATTCGCCCAACTTAGATTTGCCAGCGCGTTCACGATTTCTATTTCATATTTTAGCGGAAGATAGGCCAGCCAGGCAAATGCCAGCGACAAGGGATAAAAAATAAATCCGCTGACTGCCGTTAGAAAAACCAACAGCATAGTTATGGGAACAATGGTTAAAATTAAAAGATTAGCCGGAATGGAAACAAATGACAAATTATGAAAATTATGCAAAATAATCGGCAAGACGAATATTTGCGCGCTGACCGTTAAAAATAATATCTCCGCCAGTCCCAACACTTTGTGTTTTTTAATAAAATATTTTTCCCAAAAAGGAGCCAACATTATAATTCCCAATGTCGCCATAAAGGATAATTGAAATCCAATATCCCAGCGCAAAATCAAAGGATTTATTATTAGCATTACCGCTCCGGCAAAAATAATGGCGTTTTGAGAATTAGCCAATCGTCCGTTTTTCATCGCCCAGATAAGAAGCGTCCCCATTACTCCCGCCCGCGCCGCTGAAGCGGGAAGCCCGATCATAACCACAAAAATAATTATTCCCGCCAACGCGAACCAAAAAGCCTGCTTCCGCCAAAACCCTAAAAATATTCCCGCCAAAATCAAGTATTCCGCTATAATGGAAACATTATATCCGGAAACCGCCACAATATGGGTCATTCCGGTTTTGGAAAAATTATCGTTCACCTCTTTAGAAAGCCGGCTGCTTCCTCCGAATAATAATCCATCAGCCAGCGCCGCCTGAGGCTGGGGAATAACCTGGTTTATTTTTTCCTCCATTTTATTTTTTGTTTTCAAAATAGCGCCATAGAGTTTACCCGGCACTTTTTTAGATAAAAAAGTGCCGGGCTTGCCGGCCTCACCGCTTTCCATTTTTTCAATTTGAGCATTGCGGCAGAGATAATAAATTTTGTCCTTGGCTAAATACATTCTGTAATCAAAATCATCGGAAAAGTTTTCCGGAATTTCCAAAGAACAGTCTATTTTTAATTTATCACCATAATTTATTTCCAAATAAGGATCAGCGTTAATTAATAATCTTAAGTCCTCTCCCTTTGTTAAAAGAGGAGAATCCGCCTCGGGCGGAGAGGAAATCTCTACTTTTTCCTCTCCCCCTCTTTGAGGGGGAGATGTCCGGAGGACAGAGGGGGTGAATTCTACAATCAGCTTCTGATATTTTTCTTTCTGCTCCGGCTCTTTGATCACCGCCACTTCCGCGGAAATATTTTTTTCGCCAAGATTTAAATCTTCCAGCTTTTTTAAATCAATCTCGGTCCGCCAAATTCCCACGATAAAAAATAAAACCGCCAAGATAGCAACCCAAGCGATTTTGTTTTTATATCCCAGAACAAAAAATATTATTATTAGGACCAGTGAAAAATAAATCAGAGTTAAACCAATATCAAAAAACGATCTCGCGAAAACTCCCGCCGTAAAACTTAATGATAAAATTAAAAAAATTTTGGATTTGGTCATAAGTTGATTATAGCAATTCAATTAAATCTGCGCCTCTTTCTCCTTTTTAGCACTTATATGCTATCGCTTATAAGTGCTAAATTTGGTGAAGTTTTTAATAAAGTTTAAAAAATAAAAAAGGATTGGCGCGCTGGCCAATCCTATGCTTAATGTATTGAAACACCTCTTGAGATAATTCCTATCTCTTCCTTTTCACTGCCGTCTTTTTTGGGATGAATATCCTTGCGTATACAATCTACTTCTCTAGATTTTTCTTCGGAAACAACTTTGTCAGTAGATATTTTTTTCGGTTCTTTTTTTCTAGAAACTCCTGGATAATCCATGCAAGCCTCCTAGCTTCACCGTTTTTTACAAGCCTCTTTGCTTCACTGCAAGCCACTTGATAGATCCTTCACTTTTAAGCCGTTGTTTTATTTGTTCTATAGAGCAAATATAATTGTTATCTTTAGAATAAAAAGTTCCGACGGCTAACATTTTCTCCTGCCAACCCTTTTTTAGTTCTGCCTCCATTATTACATTCTCATCATAAGATAAAAATGTTCCATTTATTATTTCATCTCTTACAATAATTAACATCTCAACCTCCTATTTCCACGATTTTTATTCGGGAGCTTTTGCCCCCGATGATTTGTAAGGAACTTCTTGAAACATTGAAATAACCCGCCAATACTTTTAATAGCATACTATTAGCTTTTCCGTCAACCGGCGGAGCGGTCAGTTTCACTTTATACTCTCCGTCGGATATTTTTATCACTTCGTTTTTGGATGCCCGGGGAGTTACTCTGACATAAATACGCATATGTTCAGTGATTAGTAACTAGAAATTAGTAACTAGAAATTAGAAATCAAGTTTATTTTAATTTTTCTTTTATTTCATTTAATATTTCGTCGTCAATTTCATCCGGCAGTATATCGCCTTCGGGATTATGAATAGTCGCCTCGCGGTAAATAAAACTTTTAATTTTTCTGGCGGTTTTCTTTACGATTTCCTGTCTGGCTATTTTTCCTAAAAAAGAAGCCGGCGAAAAATCTTGGGATTTATTGAACACAAACAAAGCTCCGCCCAGCAAAAGCGAAACGATAAACAATAAAATAATGATGGTTATTATCAGTTTTTTAATCATTTAATATTCTTCCCTGAATGTTATCACCTCTTTTGCTACCTTTCAAGTCAGAAATATGTTAGATTAAACATAGAAATTTTTAGTATTATTCAGTGACTTTCAAAACATTACTTTTCCAGACTGTTATTTTTTAAGAAAAATATTTGAGGGAGAGCAGATTTTCTCCAAAATTACGCTTTTTCAGCAGAAGCTTTGCCTGCATAGAGCGAAGGCTAAGTAATTTTGGCTAGAAAATCGCGCCCGAGCTGTTTTCTTAAAAAATAACAGTCTGGAAAAACTCAAGCAATGTTCTAATTTTTCTATTCTACAAATAAAGATGATGTTAAAAAAAGTTCAAGTTCAAGAAAAAAATATTAACGATTATCGGGAATTTATTTCCGATGATTTGATGTTGGAAATTAAAAAACTTTCCGAAACTTTGCGTGACAAAAAAATTATCCATATAAATGCCACTTCCCAGCCAGGAGGCGGAGGCGTGGCTGAAATTTTGCACAGCCTCATTCCCCTTATGCAAGATTTAAAAATTGGCGCTGAATGGCACACCATCAATCCCCCCGAAGATTTTTTCAGTATAACCAATAAAATTCATAACGGCCTTCAAGGCAAAAAAGTTGAACTAGCTAAAGCTGAAAAAGAATTATATATTGAGCAATCTAAAAAAATGTCCGCTGAAATAGAAAAATTAAACGCTAAACTTTATATTATTCACGACCCTCAGCCTCTTTTAATTCCTTATTTTTCTAAAAAAATACATCCAGCTATTTCCAGAATTCACATTGACTTATCGTCCCCTAATCCGGATACTTGGAATTTTTTGCTTCCTTATTTTAAGCCTTACAAAAAAATAATCTTAAGCACTCATGAATTTATAAATAGCAATTTTCCCAAAGAGAAAGTAATTATTTTCCCTCCTGCCATTAACCCTCTATCTTCTAAAAATTCTCCTCTCAAAAAAGAATATGCCCGCCTGATTTTGGAAAATCTGGGAATCAATCCTTCCCTGCCGATTATTTCCCAAGTTTCCCGGCTGGATCCTTTTAAGGACCCTGTTGGAGTTATTAAAGCTTTTTACTTAGCCAAAAAAAATATTCCCGATCTTCAGTTAATCCTTCTGGCAGAGGACCTGGCTAAAGATAATCCTTATTCCGAAAAAATATTTCAAGAGGTAAAAAAATATACTCAAGGAGACCCGGATATATTTCTATTTTACGATCCCAAAAAAATTAAGTGCGACAATGATACTTTAGTTAACGCGGTCCAAACCGCTTCTGATATAATTATTCAAAAATCTGTTAAGGAGGGGTTCGGCTTAAGCGTCACCGAAGCAATGTGGAAAAGCAAAGCGGTAATAGCCGGAAGAGTGGGCGGAATTAAAATACAAATCCGCGACGGTTACAACGGCTATTTAGTTTCCACCATTGAACACTGCGCTTCCCGCGTTGAAGAATTATTGAAAGACAAATCCTTGCGTGAAACTCTCGGCCGCCGCGCCAAAAAATCCGTAGCCAAAAATTTCCTCATCCCCCGATTATTGCGAGACCATTTGAAAGTAGCCAACGAGATTATGGAAAAATAGAGACATCTATAGATGCCTCTATTTTTTATGGCGTTATCTTATAATTATATACAATTATATATCATTCGCTCACGATCGTGACGGAATGGCATAATTAAAATATAGTTTAGCGCAGTTTGATGGAAAATTTGGAAATAGAAAAAGCCTCGCGGAAATTCCGCAAGGCTTGGTTTGTTTCTAATAGATAAGAGAATGCTCGTTATTCCTCCTTGGATTTATTGAGCTCACTCACGCACTTCCGCAACTCCTCCTTATTATTTCGGAACCCGTTAATAAGCATATCTCTCTTAGCGCATTGGGCTATAGCACTATAAATGCTTTCAACTTTATAGTCGCTTATTAAGGCTCTCGTACTTTCTATTAAATCTGAAATTGAGGAAATAAAATTTCCAATTTTTGCGTTTTCGCTTTCACTGTGGATATTTTTTATTCCCGTCCCCTTATTAATCTCCGCGCTCAACTTATTTAGGTGACCACATAGCTCAAAAAGTATGCTATCTGAAAATCCTTTTAGAAGTTCCGAGGTAAGATTACTCAAAATTATAGAATATCTGCCTCTTTCAAAATCAGGAATAATGCCATCCATAGTTTCCACTATCTGACCTACCGCCAAGAAAATTTCTTGGCTAAAAGAAGATTCAATATCATCCAGCAAATTTCTAGCCTCTTTTAATAACTTGTCCATTTCCACTTTTCGCCAATACATTTCTTTTCTCCAAAGCTTGAAAAAAATAGCAACTAGGCTAATTAATATGCTCCAGCTAACTACTAATCCAGCAATAAGAGTTCTAATTTCAACACCAAAAATAGTTCCGTCCATTTCACTTCCCCCCCTAAATTTTTAGTTTTTAAGTCAACAATCCCATTTCTTTCTTAACGCTCCAGCTTGGCATATCACGAGAAATTTGTCAAATAAAAGTCCCAAAATTCTATTTTAGTCTTGATTTTTCATTTGTCATTCCCGTGAAACTTGTCCTCAACCTGATTGGGGAACGGGAATCCAGAGTAATTTATAACACTAGCAATTTCATCCTAGATTCCCGATCCCTGCCTGGCGGCAGACAGGAAGTCGGGGATGACATGAAAAAGTTTTACTCTCTCACTTCCACTTCTCCAAAACTCTTCTCAATTTTTTTCTTGATTTTTTTCAAGTCCAATGATTTTCCTTTGGTTACTTTTTTCAGTTTCGGATCTAAAATTTTAATGTCGCGATATTCCTGCAGGCAATACTTTTTGGCGCCCTTCAGCCAATCAGCAATTTTTTTGAAATCATCTTCCGTGTGCATTCCCGGCACAGCCGTGGTGCGAAATTCATAATCTATTCGGCTGTTCCTAATTAAATCAACGCTTAAATTAATTCTATCCATATCCACCTTTACTCCCGCCAGTTTGTCGTAGTTTTCCCGAGAACTTTTTATATCCATTGAAATAAAGTCCGCGATTTTTCCGTCTATAATCTTTTTTAAAACATCCGGGCGCGCGCCGTTGGTGTCCAGTTTCACTAAATACCTCAGCTTTTTTATTTTTTCAATAAAATTTATTATATCCGGCTGAACAGTCGGCTCCCCGCCGGTAATACAGAGACCTTCCAATATTCCCCGGCGCTTTTTTAGAAAATCAAAAAATTCTTTTTCCATTTCATCATCATTGTGAACCGTGAACTGTGAACTGATAACTAACTCGGGATTATGGCAAAACGGGCAACGAAAATTACAACCCACCGTAAAAACAGTGGCCGCCAATTTTCCCGGATAATCTATAAGAGTAAGTTTTTGGTAAGCGGCAATTTTCATATAAAATTACTCTCGCAGCAAATCGCAAGATATCTTATTGTCATTCCGGAAAACCCGAAGGGTTTATCCGGAATCTAGATTCCCGCTTTCGCGGGAATGACATCGCAGTAAACTGTAAGAAATATAAAATTAAAGGATATTCAAATAAAATTCAAAATATCTCTTCCAAAAATCGCGGTTTTGCGGGGAAGCGTAGCAACCATAAAACTAATTGCTCACCACAAACTCTTTCCTGTCTTCAAATTCGGCCTGTTTTCCTTCATTCCATTGTTGAACCGGGCGGATATAGCCCACTACCCGAGAATAAACTTCGCATCTTTGCTTCACCACGCACTTGGGACAAATGTAATGCTCCCCCTCTATATAGCCATGCACGGGACAAATGCTGAAAGTGGGAGAAATAGTAAAATAAGGCAAAGCGTAATTCTCGGCGATTTTCCTAACTAGCTTTTTAGTTGTTTCAACACTATTGATACGCTCTCCCAAAAATCCGTGCAAAACCGTGCCGCCGGTATATTTAGTTTGAAGCTTATCTTGAATATCTAGCGCTTCAAAAATATCCTCTGTAAAAGACACCGGAAGTTGGGAAGAATTAGTGTAATAGGGTTTCGCTTTTTTATTTTCAACAGCTTCGCTGTTGGCAAATATTATCTTGGGATATTTTTCCATATCCAGCCGAGCCAGTCTGTAAGCTGTTCCTTCCGCCGGAGTAGCTTCTAAATTATAGAGATTATCCGTTTCTTTTTGATAGCCGATTATTCTTTTTCTCATATGCGCCAAAATTCTCTCCGCCAGTTTTTGTCCTTCTTTGGTGGTAATATCTTTTTTTATCAAATTCAACAAAGCTTCATTCATTCCCACTAAACCAATAGTAGAAAAGTGATTGGCCCAATACTGCCCGCGCCGTTTTTTCATGGCTTCCAGATAAAACTTTGAATACGGATAAAGTCCTTTTTCCGACAAATCTTCTATCAGCTCTCTTTTTACTTCCAAACTTTGCTTAGCCAAATCCATAAGCCCTTCCAGCTTTTTGAAAAATTCTGTTTTGTTTTTGGAAACATATCCCAATCGCGGCAAATTTATAGTCACTACTCCGATTGATCCCGTCAGCGGATTAGCGCCGAAAAGCCCTCCGCCTCGCTTAAGCAATTCCCTATTATCCAATCGCAAACGGCAACACATACTCCTCGCGTCTTCCGGATCCATATCGGAATTGACAAAATTGGCAAAATAAGGAATTCCGTACTTGGCGGTCATTTCCCAAATCGGATTAAAGCGATCGTCATTCCAGTTAAATTTTTTGTCAATATTGTAAGTCGGAATGGGAAAAGTGAAAACTCTTCCGCCAGCGTCACCTTCCATCATCACTTCCGCGAAAACTTTATTTATCATATTCATCTCTTCCTGAAACTCGCCGTAAGTTTCCTTCTGAGGTTTTCCCCCGATAATCGCCGCTTCTTTGGCTAAAATTTTTGGAGGCATGATATCTAAAGTAATATTGGAAAAAGGCGTTTGAAATCCCACTCGGGTGGAAACATTCATATTGAAAACAAAAGACTGAATTTCTTGCTTGACTTGCCCGTAATTTAATTTGTCATATCTCACGAATGGAGCCAGCAGCGTGTCAAAATTGGAAAAAGCCTGCGCGCCCGCCACCTCTCCTTGAAGAGTGTAAGTAAAATTCACCATCTGCCCCAAAATTGAACCGAAATGTTTGGCCGGATTACAAGCCACTTTTCCGGAAACCCCGGTAAATCCCCGCCGCAATAAATCTTGCAAATCCCATCCGCAACAATAAGCTGAAATTGACTGCAAGTCATGAATGTGAAAATCTCCCCGTTCATGGGCGTCTCTTATTTTTTTGGAATAAATCCTGTTCATCCAATACTTTGAACTCACGGCGGAAGCAATATAATTATTAAGTCCCTGTAAAGAATAGGACATATTGGCGTTTTCTTTCACTTTCCAGTCTATTTCTTTAATATATTTATCCACCAAATCAACCGCTTCCTCCAGCGCTCCTTCAGTTTCGCGAACTTTTCGACGCTGCTCGCGGTAGAGAATATAGGCTTTGGCCGTTTCTTCAAAATCCAAAACCATTAGCACTCTTTCCACTATGTCTTGAATTTCTTCAATTTCGGGAATGTAATTTTTTTTATAATTTTTGTTAAGAAGCTGAACAACTTTGTCAGTCACTTTCTCGGCGTTTTTTCCATTTCCCTCACTTGTTTCTTTCAACGCCCTGGCCACCGCGATTTTTATTTTTTCCCGCTTAAAAGAAACTGTTTGCCCGCTCCTTTTTACCACCTTCGTAACTTTATTTCTTTTGCGCGCCGCCCCCCGATTTCCCCTAACTTTTTTCTTTGTCTGTTTTTCCATTGTTTTGTTTTTTATTTATTAATTATTTTTGAATATTGGAATTAATTAACGCCGGGAAGACTCATATTCTCTTCTCCCCCTTTGGAAAAGGGGGAAGTAAGCGTAGCGAGTAGGGGGATTTGAAAAGCGTGAGAAAAAAGAAAGCATTCAAAATAATGATAACTTTCAAATCCCCCCCCTAACCCCCCTTTTCTAAAGGGGGAGCCTTAAGTTATTTCTTCAACTTCTTCATCTCTTTCTTAAAACTATCAGCGCTTCCGAAAGATTTATACACGCTGGCAAATCTTAAGTAAGCCACATCATCAATTTTTTTCAGTTCGCTCAGTACAATTTTTCCTATTTCTTTACTGGTTATTTCATTTGATTTTTTAGTATGGATAGCATACTCAATACAGCCCAGCAACTTTTCAATTTTTTCCTCGCTCACCGGCCTTTTTTCCAGCGCCTTTTTAATTCCCGCTTTAATTTTTTCTTGGTCGTATTCTTGCTTATCGCCGTTTCGCTTAACAACCGCCAAACGCATTATTTCCACTTCTTCATAAGTGCTAAAACGCGCTTGGCATTTTTCGCACTCCCTTCTTCTTCTGGTGGCTTTCCCGTCATTAGTGTCCCGAGAATCAATAACTCTTGTTTCGCTAAAACCGCAAAATGGGCAAATCATAAATTGAATTGTTAAATTATTAAACGACTAAGTTATTCTGCGATATTTTAAAAACTATAACCTAGCTCCAAAAATATACTACATATTGTATGCCACGGAATAATTATACTACAAGGCAAAAAACATCGCCAGCCCAGTTATCCACAGGACGGATTTAATCTTTACCGCTTCATACTTACATTCATTTCTCTGTTTAATAAATCTGTTCATTAAATCTTTTTGAAAAAATTTTAATCAAAAAAGAAGATGCCGCTAATTTACGATCGTGTAATAGTGGCAGATAAGAAACTTGAAAAATAAGTGGGGTATTTTTTCTGAAGCCGCAAAGAAAATTATACGGCAATAATTTCCAAAAGGAGATCTTGAATATGAGCCTATTATCTGTTATGATCAAAATGTCATTCAACAATGAATTCCTATTTAAACTTTTCTACAAACTTTCAATGGGGGTAAATAAATTTATGAAAACAAAAAAAGAACAATCCGTTGACATTAACCCGATCCTTGAACAAAATAATTTAACTCTTGTTGAAACAGGATTTTTCAGAAATAAAAAAACTATTTCTTTGGTTGAGAATAAGAAAAAGGAAAGATTTATTCTTAAGACGGGAGGAATAGAGACTCATCAAATTAAGCTGATGCAAACAGCTAAAGAAATAGAAAGCGAATTGTGCTTTAAAGTTCCTGGTATTATAAAAAAAGGCGCGGGCTGGATTCTTATGGAGGAAATCAGCGGAAAATTCCTAAACGATTATTATGATTGCCAGTCTAACCGAGCAGTGGAAATAAGCAAAAAAATTTCCGACGATTACCAAAAAGTGCTGGCTGAATTTCTCAAAGGAGAAAGCGCGGGAAATCTTTTGGAAGACGGAAAAAAATGGCTATTTTCCAGACTTTGCATGTGGAGCGGCCCTATTATTGAAGCAGGGTTTATTGACTTTCGGCAAGTTGAAAAACTAGAAAAGGAATTTGAAACAGCCATTAAGCAAAAGGATGAAAAATTCTTCGGATGGTTCCACGGCAATATTATCGGCGACCACATAAAAATTGCCAACGATGGTAATCTTTATCTTTTAGATCTGCACATCGTTCCCCGCGCTGGAAAAAATTATTACGATTTTCTCCGCGCTCTTGACTTTATGTTTCTCAAGTCTGAAGATAATCAGAAAATCTTTAAAGCTATCCCGAGATGGACCAAAGAATATCTTTCTGATGAAGATTGGGAGGAAGTTAAACTGGTTTTCGCCTTTAGAAATATCGGCACATTAGGATGGGATGCCCTTTTTCATAAAGTGGAATACACTCATGGGAATATGGAAGAGAAAAAGCAATTGATGTTGAAATTTATCAAGAGAGAGTATTAGTTTAATGTGCCATTCTCAACTTCCTGCCAAAGGCAGACAGGCCTGCCAAAGGCGAGCGCTCCAAAAAAACTCTGAAATGATAAATGAAAATAATTTTATAAAATTTAACAAAAAAATTTATATACCGTTACGGTGCGGTCGCAATCTAGTGGTATCTATTTTTTATGTTATTCCCAAATTTCTCTATGTCATTCCCAACTCGGTTGGGAATCTAGGTTTGAAATCCAGAGTATTCTTTTAAGCTAGCAATTTTACTCTGGATTTTTACAATTTAAAGTAGTCAGACAATCACAAAAGCGGACTTAATGCCCGCTTTTTTTAAATATCTATATCCCGATACCAACTCACGAACATACGCGAACGACACGAAAAATTAAGCGTTCGTTGCGCGCTGTTCGCGCACTACTTTTTCATCTTCTTCCTGATAAAGGCCGGGATTTCTAACTCGTCATCTTCTTCCAACTCCCCAGAATCCTTTTCTAAGGGACTCTTGGGTTGTATTTTTTCTTCAACAATCATTTTGGATTCTATTTTCTTGGAAGGAAAAGTCATCCTGCTTTCAGCATCTTCTTTATTTTTATTTTTGGATTCATTTCGTATTGAAGAAACTCTGGAGATCATATCCGCCGGAGACTCTTTAACTTTTTCCGCGTCAAACCCGGTAGCCACAACCGTAATATGAATATCGCCTTTTCTTATTTGATCATCAGCCACTGCGCCAAAAATAACCTTAGCATTAGGGTCAACATTCTCGGTAATAATATTAGCCGCTTCGTTAATTTCCAACATAGTTAAGTCAGTAGAGCCGGAAACATTAAATAGAACGCCCTTAGCGCCGTCAATAGAAAGCTCCAGAAGAGGACTGTTGATAGCCGATTTAGCCGCTTCTTCCGCTCGATTCTCGCCACTGGCAATTCCGATTCCCATCAGCGCGCTGCCACTGTCTTCCATAATAGCTTTTACATCAGCAAAGTCCACATTAACAATTCCTGGTTTGGTAATCAAATCTGAAATTCCTTGAACTCCCTGCCGCAAAACATCATCCACTATTTTAAAAGCGCTGATAAGGGAAGTTTTTCGGTCAATAATAGAAAGCAACTTATCATTGGGAATAGTAATGAGCGTATCCACTCTGTCCTTTAAATTTTCCAAACCCTCCTCGCCAATAGCCTTTCTTTGCGCGCCTTCAAAAGAAAAAGGCTTGGTAACCACCGCCACGGTTAAAGCGCCCAGCTCTTTGGCCGTTTCCGCCACGATGGGAGCCGCGCCTGTTCCCGTTCCTCCGCCCATGCCGCAAGTTACGAAAACCATATCAGCGCCTTTAAGAATATCCTGAATTTCGTCCCGGTTTTCTTCCGCCGCTTGGCGTCCGATTTCCGGATTCATTCCCGCGCCCAATCCTTTGGTTAAATTTTTTCCAATATGGATTTTTTCTTCCGCGTTAGAATGGTGCAAAGCTTGAGAGTCGGTATTAATCGCCACAAATTCCACTCCCTTTATATTGGAGTCTATCATCCGGCCAATTACGCTTCCTCCTGAACCGCCTACTCCCACCACTTTAATTCTTGCGAAAGTTTCTATGTTCGGCTTTATTTCTGCCATAATATTTTTTATTATATTCTTTTACTCCTCAAATAATAGTTTGAATTGAAACAAGAACATTCTTGCGTCTATATATCCTTGATATATCAACTTATCACATTCGCTTATATTGTGTCAAGAGAATAATTCACAGACTAAGGCAAAAATTTTTCTATCCACTTCATGACTTTTCCTTTCACATTTTCCATGTTTATTTTAACCATGGGAAAATTTCCCGCTTTGGAAAAATTTTGTTCTTTTTCCCACAAAATTAATCCTATGGCCGTGGCAAAAGAAGGATCGTCAACCTTATCCAGAATTCCTCCCAGCCTTGCGGGGAAACCGATTTGAGCCGGAAGGCCTAAAGATTCTTTGGCAAATTCCACCATTTGGGGAAGTTTCGCGCCCCCTCCTGTTATTACCGCTCCTGCCGGAAGAAGTCCCGCCTTTCCGATACTTTTTAATTCCTTATTTACTAAATCAAATATTTCCTCCATTCTCGCTTCAATGATTTCCACCACATGGTGGCGCAGAACAGTTCCTTCTTCTTGAGAATCCAACTTAAACAGATCAATTTCTTCTTTTTTGCCAATCTCTTCGGGAAAAATGCTTCCATATTTCAATTTTACTTTTTCGGCTGTTTCTATTGAAGTACGGAGCCCGATTGCAATATCATTAGTAATATGGCTGGCGCCCACAGGAATAACAGACACATGCGCCAATTCACCTTCTTCAAAAACCGCCAAAGAAGTTGTTCCGCCTCCGATATCAATAAGGACCACTCCCAGCTCTTTCTGTTTTTTATTCAAAACTGCCTTAGTCGCCGCTAAAGATCCTAAAATCATATCATCAATTTTAATTCCTGCTTGGTGAACACATTTGGTTAAATTTTTAATATGGTTGGAAGATCCCTCTATAATCAATGTGTTTGATTCTAAACGCACCCCATTCATTCCTAATGGATCTTTTATTCTTTCCTGCTCATCCAAACGATAGTTTTTGGAAATGACATGAATGATCTCTTTATTGGGAGGCATGGAAATAGCTTGGGCTGCCTCAATAGATCTATTTATATCATCGTCTGTCACTTCCCCGTCTGCCCTGCCAACAGCCACCACGCCCTTAGATTCCTGGAGATTTATTTCTATTCCTCCAACACTGATAACCGCCGTTTCCGCAGATGTTCTCGCCGTTTTTTCAGCCATTTCTACCGCATTATTAACAGCTTCAGCCGCTTCCTCAATATCAACCACCATCCCCTGCCTTATTCCAGCGGAAGCAATTGTTCCCGCGCCCACCACACGCAAAATTTCTTCTTCTGAAAAATCCTGGGCAATTACGGCGCGAATGTTGGACGATCCGATATCTAATCCTATAATTACATTGTCTTTAGTCATAAGAAAATTTAAAAGCTAAAAATCTTAAGCTTGCTTGAAAAAATTATCCCCCGAAAAGGCCGCGAAAATAGGAAAGAAAAATAATAATGCCTACGATTACAGCCGCCAAGGAAGACACTAAAACCACTGCAGCCATCATATCTTTAATCAGGCGCGCGTATGGATGAATTCTGGGTTTCAAAATATCAACTACTCTTTCCAAAACAGTGTTAATAATTTCGGCGGCTATAACCCACATTATTACCAGCGTCAAAATGACCGCTTCCCAACTTTTTACTTGAAAAATAAACATCAAGAACAGCACCAAAAATGCTATTGCCAGCTCTATTCTAAAATTGCGCTCGCTTTTAACCATATATCTGAATCCTCTGCAAGCGCACACTAAACTTTTTTTAAATTCTTTCATTTTTTTATTTTAAACTTTAATTGTAGCAACTCGCTTTATCTTGTATGGAAAACATTTTCGGACCGTGATAAAACGCCAAAAGATGCAGTACTCCGTGAGAAACTATTTCAGCTAGCTCGCTTTTAAATAACGCGCTCGCTGTATTGCCAATACTAACAGATTTTTTAATATAATCACAGCAAATTATCAGTTCGCCCAAAAAAACCGTTGTTTCGGTTTCTCTCAAGAGATCCTTTTTATTTTCATAATTGGATATGGAAAGAATATTAGTGACCGCGTCCTGTCCGCGGTATTTTTTGTTAATTTTTCTTATTTCTTCTTCTGACACTGAAGCCATGCTTATAGTTATTTCCTTTGATTCTAAAAAAGAATATTCGGAATATTTAATTGTATTAAAAACAACTTCCTCCAAAAATTTTTTTGGGGGGAAGCCCGGTTTTTTTCTGTTGATTTCTAAAAATACTTTCACTCTTTTATCTTCAAAGATTTTTCAACAATTTTTTTCACTAAATTTCCATCCGCTTTTCCAGCCGCCTGCCGCATAACCGCGCCCATAACTTTCCCCATATCTGATTCTGACCGGGATTTCGTTTTAACAATAACTTCGTCCACAATTTTTTTAATTTCCTCAGCGCTTAATTGCCGCGGCAAATAATCTAAGATGACTTTTAGTTCTTGTTCTTCTTTTTCCGCCAAATCATTTCTCCCTCCTTTTTTGTATTGCTTAGCGCTTTCCCGTCGTTGTTTAACAGACTGGCTGATAATTTTAATCATCCCGTCGTCATCAATTTCTCCGCCTTCTTTTCCTTTTCCAATTTCAGCGTTTTTAATCATACTGCTTAAAATACGCAGAGTATCTCGCTTGATCGTATCGTTAGCTTTCATAGCTTCTTTAAGATCAGCTTGAATTTTTTCTTTGATTTTCATAATTTTAAATGCTAAATTTTAGAATGTTGTTCTTTTTTCCTCTCCCCCTTTTTGAGGGGGAGATGTCCGTAGGACAGAGGGGGTGTGTAATACCGCTAGCTTTTCTAATTTACGCACCCCTCCTCAATCCTCCCTTCAAAGAGGGAAGGAGGAAAGAAATTCCATCCGAGCAGTTTTCTTAAAAAATTATAGTTTGGGAAAATGCAGATAGTGCCAGAATTTCCTATATTTTAATTCATTTTTTTCTTAATATTTTTCAAAGCTTCATCGTCAAATTTGCCCATTTTTTTCAACTTATCTATCTCCTTTCTTATTTTAATTTTATACAAAGCTTCTTCTCTTTTTTTTGTTTTGCTTTTTTCCTCCCCTTGAAAGCGCGATTTTCTGGCTTGCATTAAAATCCGACTTTGTTGTACTCGCCGGGAAAATCTCCTGATTAAACTTTCTGAAGTTTCCTTGTCTTTTTTTCTTACATTAATCATTTTAAAACCTCCTTTCTCTAGCTAACTTATAATTCAAGGCGTGTAACTTGTAACCCAAATCTTCCCTATATCATTCCCGTGAAAACGGGAATCCAAAGAATTTTGCAAGATTAGTGATTGCATCCTAGATTCCCGCCTACGCGGGAACGACAGAAAAAAGTTTTAAGTTACAAGATTCAAGCTGCGAGACTAAGCTGGCCTTATCTCCTCATACAATTTCGCTCCCCCGATGAGATGCAGATGTATGTGCGGAACTTCTTGCCCGCCATTTTTTCCCACGCGGAACAATAATTTATAACCGCCCTCTGATATTTTTAAATCTTGGGCGATTTTTTTGGCGGTTAAAATCAACTTTCCCGTTAAACCTGCATCACTTTCAATTAAATCATTGATTGTTTCAATATGCCTTTTGGGAATAATTAAAATATGAATCGGCGCTATGGGATGAACATCTTTAATAGCCAATATTTCAACATCTTCATAAACTATATTGGCTGGTATTTCTTTTTTAATAATTTTACAGAAAACACACATAGTTCTTAACCTGCAACTAATAACTCATATACAAATCAACTATATTGAAAGTCATATGTTGTAAGTTACTTTTTTGGTCTTACGCTTACAACATTATTTTTTTTCAAAATCTTTTTTATCAAGGCCGTTAATTTTTCTCTGGGCACTGTTTCTTGAGCGCCACTTGACATATTTTTGATTATCACCGTTCCATCCAAAGCTTCTTTTTGTCCCATTATTAACGCCATTTCCACTCCCAGCCGATTAGCTGTTCGCAATTGCGATCTCAGACTTCCTCTTCCAAAACTTTCCGCCGTTAAGATTCCGCCTTTTTCCAAATCTGAAAATAATTTCAGGCTTTTCTTTTTAGCCAGCTCTCCCAGCTGCGCCAAAAAAATCCTGGGTTTAGACTCCTTATATAATTTAACTTTAGTTCTTTTCATTTCCATAATCAGCCTATCCAAACCCAAAGCGAAACCAATTGCCGGCGTGCTTTCTCCTCCTAATGTCTCAATCAATTCATCATATCTTCCTCCTCCGCCTAAAGAATGTTTCTTTCCTTCTTCAACAGACCAAATTTCAAAAACCGTTTTAGTGTAGTAATTTAAACCTCTAACCAAGCGGGGATTTATAATATAAGGCACTTCCAATTCATCTAAATATTCCAGTAAATATTTAAAATGAGTTCTGCATTCATCACATAAATGATCAATGGATTGGGGAGCTCCTGCGGAAACTTGCGCGCATTTATCCTCTTTGCAATCTAAAATTCTCAATGGATTGCTTTCTAATCTTTTTTTGCAATTATGGCACAATTTATGCCGCTTAGATTCAAAATAACTTGTCAATAGCTCCAGATATTCCTCCCGGCACTTAGGACACCCAATACTGTTAATTTGGAATTGAACATTTTTTATTTTCAATCCGTCAATAATCCTGCTGGCCAATTGAATCAATTGAGCGTCTAAAACCGGATCTTGTTCGCCCAATATATCAAAATTAGCCTGGCGATGTTCTCGATACCTTCCTTCTTGGGGACGATCATAGCGATAAACAGTTCCCGTGGAAAAAAGTTTAATCGGCTTGGGAAGAATATTCATTCCGTGCTGGATATACGCACGAGCAATACTGGCGGTAAATTCAGGGCGAAGAGCCACATTGTCTCTTCCTTTAGTAACAAAAGTGTACATTTCTTTGTCAATAATGTCCGTGCCTTTCCCGATTGAGCGGACAAATAAATTTGAATACTCTAGAATAGGAACATCTATTCTTTGAAAACCGTATTCCAAAAAAGCATGGTTTAATGATTTTCTTATTTGATTCCAATAAAGCTGTTCTCCCGGCAAAATATCATGCATTCCTCTGGGAGACTGCATGAGAATCGGATCTTCTGTTTGGATTTTCTTCTTTTCGTTTGCGGAAACAGAAATCACAGAAATTTTTTTAGAATTTTTTTTCGCCACCTTTATTTTCTTTGGCTTTCTTTTAGAAACGGTTTTCACCTTCTTTGTTTTTTTAGCTTTAGTTTTTGCTTTCCCTTTTGCCATATATTTTTAATTTAATAAGACTCACTCTGTAAATACAGCCTGGCTTTGTTAAATGGCCAAGCGCGAATTAAAACCTTGCCGATTATATCTTTTTTCTTGACAGTTCCCCAAGACCGAGAATCCGAACTAAAAGAACGATTGTCTCCCATCACAAAATATTCATTGTCTTTTAAAACCATCGTCAACTCGCCGCCTGTTTCTTCATTTTCCGCAAGATAATCGCTCTCGTCCAAAATAATTGGATTGTGTCCTTCTTTGCTAATGATAACTTGGCCGTTTCGTATTTCTATTTTTTCTCCGGGAAGAGCAATTGCTCTTTTAATAAAATACTGGCTCGGATTTTTGGGATAGCGAAACACTATTACATCTCCTCGTTCAAGACTTTTGAAAGATTTAATAGAAAAAAATTTAATATTATTAAATCCAACATCCGTAATTTTATATCCCAGCTCATTAACAATTAAATATTCCCTGTCTTCAAAATTAGGTTCCATGCTGGCCCCCTGAACAAAAAACGGCTGAAAAAGAAAAATTCTTATAGGCGCTATAATGAGCAGCGCCAAAAAAAATATTTTAACAATTTCCATCAAGAAATTGCCTATTCCATAATAATTTTTATTATTTTCTTCAAAATCATCTGGCATATTTTATTATCTTGGCATTAAAATTAAAAGTGTTGTCCGCGGTTTTTCCTTTATGTCACTCCGGAAAATTTTGGAGCGAAATTATTTTGTCATTCCGTCCCGCTGAGCGGGAAGAGCGAATGCGGAGAAAATATCCGGAATCTTAACCTATTGTCATTCCGGAATTTTCGGAGTAGCAACAGAGAAAATATCCGGAATCTACGCTTTCAATTATCTCACGCTTAAAAAAGTTTTATTTAACTATGGATTCCGGATATTTTTTACTTCACTGCGTTTCATAAAAAATCCCGAAATGACATATAAAAGTAGACAATGAAAAATATAAACAATATTAGAAATTTCTTGCAATTTAATTATTGATTAGACGGCTGTGGCTCACTCGCTTCTTCAGCCGGTAAATTTGGCGAATTTTGCAATTCTCCCATGGAAGACTGGGCTGGCTCTGGTTCAACTAATTGAGGGCTTTCTTCCACTGGCGTTTCAGTCGGAATATTTTGAGTTTGTTCTACTGCTTGAGGATTAATAGTTTCAGTCGTATTTTCAATCCCGCTTTTGATATTACTGATCATTTTTTCCAGCTGCCTTCTTGATTCTTCGCGCCCGGCCGGCAAAAGTTCAATAACCTTTTCATATTGTTCAATTGCTTCATCTCCTCTTTTCGCTTTGTCGTAAAATAACCCTAAATTGAACCGCGCATTTATATCTTCGCTGTTAATTTCCAACGCTTTTTTGAAAAGCCCTTCTATTATTTTAGCGTCGTCTTCATTGCCTCTCGCCTGATATAATCTTCCTAGCCCGAAAATATAGTTAATGTCTTTGGGATTAAGCCTGGCCGCCACAGTCATACTGTCAATCGCTCCATCTGTTTCGCCTAAAACTTCTTTAGTCAGCGCCAACTGATAATGCCCCGGCGCGAAATTACTTTTTTTGTCAACCGATTGCTGGAATAAATCCTTGGCCTCCGCGAACAGCTGCTTTATTTCCTCTTCAGACTTGCCGGCCGCCAGTCTTGTTTTAATTTGACCCAATTTAAAATAGAAATTCGGATTGCGCGGCTCTAGGTCCCGCGCTCGGCCATATTGCTCTTCAGACAGACTCAAAGAGTCTGACACATAGAAACCGGCATTTTCATATACTTGAGCCAGTGTTTCTATTGCTAAGACATCATTACTCATCAATTCCGCGCCTTTTTTGGAAAACCTGATTGAATCATTGAGATATTTCTGAATTTTATTCATATCTCTTTCTTCCTCGCTTTTTAAAATTTCACTATTGGCCAAAACCATGTATTCCTGCCCTATCCTCAAATAATATCTCCCCTCATTGCCATAAAGCCGAATAGCTTCGCCTAATTTTTTAATGGATCCTTCTTCAGAAATCTGTTTTTCCCCAACGGCTAAACCGGCGTAAATGTCCGCCACATAAGCTTTTCCAATAAAAGCAAATAGGAAAGCCGCCCCGGCGCTCACGACCACAAAAATAAAAGCGAGAGCGAGAGCGAACTTTGGAGAGGCTTTCAAAGATAAGTTAACATAAGAGCTTTTTAAATCGCTTTCTTCAAGAAGAATACCTATGGTCAAGATGCCGATTAAAACTCCCAGAAAAAGAATAGTCCCTTCAGTTCTTATCATAAAAGAGCTTACTATTATAACAAGCGTAGCTGACAGTAATCCCAGGGAATATATTTTATTTTTCTCCTTATCCTTTGAAACCAAATAAACAGCCACGCTTATAAATGACAATATCAATATTACTAAGGCGATAGTTCCCACTGCTCCCAGTGTGGAAAGAGATTCAAAAAATACTCCCGTGCCTTGGTAAAATCGCAACTGATAGAACGAATTCAAATTAAATTCTTGGGGGCTGAAAGCGGAAAAATCATAGCCGTAAGTAGCCGGACCGGATCCCAAAAGAAAATTATTTTTAAGGCTGTCTTTGGCAATTTCCCAAGAAAGTCCGCGAGAAGGACTCACTTCAACGGGAAAGTTTACCCGCGCTATATCAACCTTTCCAACCATTAAAATTGTCATAATTAAAACGAAAGCCAATAGAGGAATCCAGAATAAATTTTCTTTCGGGCGCACGATGCGGGAAAGAATGTAAATGACAAAAAAGCTTACCCCCGCTAAAATGCTCGCCCAGGAAATAAATCCGTATAATGACAAAAGCAGGAATAAATTAACAGCTAAAATAAATATGAGTAAAAATGAAATTGTAATTCTGGCTATTTTTTTAACTCCGTCTCCTTCATTGATTTTAAAAACAGCTGTCGCCAAAATAGGAATCATCAAACCGAAAAAAGTTCCCAGTCCGGACACAGATCCTATCAGGCTTAGGGGAGCAATTGACGCCATCCGACCGGGCAAAAATTGGATTCCCAAAATTCCCAGCGTTGTCCAAATGGAAATTATAGCGCTGGAAGAAATCAGCGCTCCCAGCATCCACTTAAATCTCGTTAAATTAAAATTGCTAAGAATAAGATAATAAGCAATAACAGCGGCAGTAACACTCATCAAGCCCCGCGAAGGATCTCCGAAAAATCCCCAAAAACTGTGCCAGCGATCCACTGAAAAAACAGTAGCTAAAAGATAAGCGGTCCAGAAAAAAGCAATGGGAATATCTAAAGGAGTTTTTCTGATTTTCATTTTTCCCGCCACCACTCCTTTAGCGGCCCAGGCTATCAAGGCTAAAAGCACCCAGAAGTAGAAATAAATTTGCTTTTCAAAAACCACGCCTTGAAAACTTAATCCGGTGAAAAATAACGGAACGCCCAAAAAAATCATAAAAAGGCTGAAAGTGATCACTTTGTCAAACACTTTTACGATCATTTTAGGATTGTCGTTTTTTTTGCTTGGCGGAAAAGCATCTTGTTCTTTTGAAAGCTTCTCTTTAAAATTAAACTTAGCGCCGGGTTTTAATAATATTTTTTCCATTTTTTTATGTTAGCTTAATTTACTATAACTATACACAATACAAACATAAGTCATAAGTAACGAACGCATCGCGCTTATTATTTTACACTCAATTTAAAGATTGTCAAATCAAAGATCTTAACCCTCAAGGCAAGTTATGGACATCTTTCACGACAAACCGCGAGGAATTAAACTCGGCTTCTTGCCCGCCGAAGCAAATGTGAAGGCGGGTCAAAAAATTTCCCTACCGGCTTAAAGCTTCGGCGGTGGATCTCGCAAGGCCCGAACTTCCGCAGCGCTTCCATATGCAGCTTAGTCCCGTATCCTTTGTGCCGGTTAAAACCGTATCGCGGATATTTTTTATGCGCCTCCCGCATCATTCTGTCTCTGGTCACTTTGGCGATAATGGAAGCGGCCGAGATTGATTTTATTTTTTGATCCCCTCGCGGAACAGCTATCTGCTCCCCGGAAAAATTGGGAATCTTCTTGTCCCCATCAATCAATATTATTCGTTTGAAATTTTGAATTTGAAATTTTGAATTTTGATTGAATTTTGAATTTTTTAATTCTGAATCGTTTATTTTTTTTTCGGCATTTGTTTTTCCGCTAGTTTTAGTATTTGAAATTTGATCATTGGAAATTGATTGTAAATTGTGAATTGTAAATTGTAAATTGGTCAATGCTTTTTTCATCGCCAAAAAACTGGCTTGCAAAATATTCATCCGGTCTATCGTTTTATGGTCACACATCCCCACACCCACGAAAAAGTTCTCCGTTATAAAATCATAAATATTTTCTCTCTGTTTTTCCGAAAGAGTCTTGGAATCACGAATTAAATTCCAATTTTGAATTTCCAATTTTGAATTTTGATTAAATTTTGAATTTTTTAATTTTGAATTCTTAAGCAAATTCTTCTTTATGTTTTTGTTATTATTCTTATCGCCATTCAAAATTTTGTCATTAGGATTTGATTCAAAATTCGAAATTCTAAATTCAAAATTCCGGATTGTCGCAGCGACAGCTACGACAGGTCCGGCAAGCGGCCCTCTTCCCGCTTCGTCAACGCCAATCACGAAATCATATCCCCGGCCATATAACTCTTTTTCCAATTCAAAATTTGACTTCTGCATAAGATCATTATAGCATTTTTCTTTTTCTTTTTCCAAAATATGATACACTATTGGTAATTTCCGATTTTGAATTTTGAATTTTAAAAACTCTTCATTAAAAATTATTTGAAAATTGGAAATTACAAAATTAAAAATTACTTTCATGAAATTCACCCATCTACACGTACACAGTCATTACTCATTACTGGACGGTCTGGCTAAAATAGACGATCTGCTTGACCGCGTCGAAGAATTGGATATGGATTCACTGGCGCTTACTGATCACGGCGTTATGTACGGCGCGGTGGAGTTTTTCATTAAAGCCAAAGAGCGGGGAATAAAACCTATTATCGGCTGCGAAATGTATTTGGCGCCCGGCGGAATGAAAAACAAAAACAACACCGATTTAGACAAAACGCGCTACCATCTTACATTGCTGGTAAAAAACGAAACCGGCTATAAAAATTTAATGAAGCTGGTTTCCCTTTCGCATTTAGAAGGATTTTATTACAAACCCAGAATTGACAAAGAAATTCTGCGAAAGCACAGCCAGGGGCTTATCGGAATGAGCGCCTGCATTCAAGGCGAGGTGCCGGCTAACATAGTGGCGGGAAACTGCGAAAAAGCTAAAGAAGCGGCGCGGGAATACGAAGAAATTTTCGGGCGGGGAAATTTCTATATGGAGCTGCAGCACCACCCTGACTACCAAAACCAAAAAATCGCTAATGAGGGAATGATTAAAATTTCACGGGAAAGCGGCATCCCCATCGTGGCTACCGGAGACGTCCATTACATCCGCAAAGAGGATGCTTCCATCCAGGATATTCTGCTCTGCATCCAAACTAACCGTAAGGTTCAAGACAAAGATCGGATGAACTTGATGGATTTTGATCTTTCTATGAAATCCCCGGAAGAAATGGCAAAAAATTTTAAGGATACGCCGGAAGCCATAACCAATACTCAAAAAATTGCTAATCGATGCAATTTTGAAATAAAACTGGGAGAAACTCAACTGCCCTATTTTGAAGTTCCTAGGGGACATACTGCTAAAAGTTACCTCCGCCACTTAGCAGAAAAAGGACTTAAGGAAAAATACGGAGATAAAATAACGGACAAGCATCGCGAAAGAATGGAATATGAATTGTCTATTATAGAAAAAACGGGTTTTCCGTCATACTTTTTAATTGTTCAAGATTTCACCAACTGGGCTAAAGAGCAAGGCATAATCGTGGGTCCGGGAAGAGGCTCGGCCGCCGGCAGTTTTGTTTCCTATCTTACGGGAATTACCAATATTGACCCGCTTGAATACGATCTTCTTTTTGAAAGATTTTTAAATCCGGAAAGAATTTCTATGCCTGATGTGGATATGGATTTTGCCGATGACCGCCGAGACGAAGTGCTGGATTATGTGAGAGAAAAATACGGGCATGACCATGTGGCGCAGATAATTACTTTCGGAACTATGGCGGCTCGAGCCGCCGTGCGGGACGCGGGAAGAGCGCTAGGATATCCTTACGACTTCTGCGATAAAACCGCTAAAATGATTCCGATGTTTTCTACAATGGAAGATGCCTTGGAAAATGTGACTGAATTTAAACAACTTTATGGAAGCGATCCGGCCGCCAAAAAACTTATTGACAGCGCCAAAAAACTGGAAGGAGTAGCGCGGCACGCTTCTATGCACGCCTGCGGAGTAGTGATCACTAAAAATCCAGTGACGGATTACACTCCCCTGCAAAATATAACTGGACATAAAAAAGGCGTGGTAACTCAGTATTCTTCCTCCACTAAATCCAGCTTCGTGGAAAAAATCGGGCTTTTGAAAATGGATTTTCTGGGATTGAAAAACCTGACCATTATTCAAAACGCTTTAAATATTATTCAAAGAACTAAAGGCGTTAATATTGTTATTGACGAAATTCCTTTGAACGATAAAAAAACTTATGCTCTGCTTCAGAAAGCCCAGACTACCGGAGTATTCCAGCTGGAAAGTTCGGGAATGAAAAGATATTTAAAACAACTTAAGCCTTCTGTTCTTGAAGATGTTATCGCTATGGTCGCGCTTTACCGCCCCGGACCTATGGATTGGATACCGGACTTTATTGCCCGCAAACACGGGCGTAAAAAAACGGAATATCTTCATCCCAAACTGGAATCCATTTTGAAAAAAACTTACGGTATAGCCGTTTATCAGGAACAGGTTATGCAAATCGCCCAGCGCTTGGCCGGATTTACTCTGGGCGAAGCTGATGTTTTGCGGAAAGCCATGGGCAAGAAAATTTTTAAGTTAATTAAGGAACAGCGGATTAAATTTATTGAAGGCGCGGTAAAAAATGGAGTAAGTGAAAAAATAGCTGAGAAAATTTTCGCTTTCATTGAACCCTTTGCCGGCTATGGATTTAACCGAAGCCACGCAGCCTGCTACGCGCTTGTCGGATACCAGACCGCTTATCTTAAAGCTCACTTCCCGGCTGAATTTATGGCGGCTTTAATGACATCCGACCAGGATAATATTGACCGCATCGCCATTGAAGTGGATGAGACTAAAGATATGGGAATTGAAGTTTTGCCGCCCAATGTTAATGAAAGTTTTGAAGAGTTCGCCGTAATAAAAAGCAAAGATGGAAAAGAAAACATCAGATTCGGACTGAACGCCGTAAAAAATGTGGGCCACACTGTCGCCCATGAAATAGTCAAAGAAAGAAAAATTGGCGGAAAATACAAAAATATCGCCGACCTTATGGAGCGGGTTATCTCAAAAGATTTGAATAAAAAATCCATACAGGCGCTGGCGAAAGTGGGCGCCTTGGACGAACTGGGAGAAAGGAACCAGATATTGGAAAATATGGAAAGTATTTTAAGTTTTTCCAAAAACGCGCAGAAAATAAAAAATTCCAGCCAAAACAGCTTGTTCGGCGAAGAAATGCTGGAAACTCCTTCCATAGCCATGGCTGAAGCTCCGCCCGCTTCCAAAAAACAAAAACTGCAGTGGGAAAAGGAACTGTTGGGACTCTATATCAGCGGCCATCCGGTTTCCGATTTTAAGGAATACCTTGAAAAAATGGCCGTGCCTATAAGCTCGCTTGATAAAAAATTAGTGGGACAGCCCATTAAAGTAGGAGGAATAATTACCACGGCGAAAAAAATTGTCACCAAGAGAGGACAGAATATGGCGTTCGTTACCATTGAAGATTTGCGCGGAAAAATTGAGCTTTTGGTTTTCCCTAATATCCTAGAGGAAACCGGAGCGCTTTGGGAAGAAGACAAAATAATTCTGGCAAGCGGCAAGCTTTCCGACAAAGACGGGGTTTTTAAACTATTGGCAGACAGCGCCAAGGAAATAAACCAATCAGAGCTGGAAAATTTCAAAAGAGTTCTAGCCACCCAGAAAAAAAACGGATATTCAGCCGCTAACAAAAAATCTCCCCTTCTCTCTTTGGGAGAAGGTGCCCGAAGGGCGGATGAGGGTATTATCCCAGAAAAAAATATCTTGCGCGATTCCCCCGCTCAACAATACAATCCAGCGCCCCCGCCAACTCCAACAAGCGCCAGCGGTAAAACAATTTCAGCAAATAGAACATTTAGAACATTGACTATAATCCTTCCTCCCGCCGCCAACCAGTCCACTATTCAAAAATTATCCAAAATTTTCAATTCCTGCCAATTCGGAAAAACCAAAGTTTATTTAATCATTAGCGGATCCAAAATAGAAACTTCCTTTAGCATTCAAGTCAATCGGGATATTTTGGAGAAAATAAAAAAAGCCGCTAGGGGCGGAAAAGTTGAAGTTTTATGAATTTTGTGATAAGTTAAAAATATGAGACTGGAACATAAATCAGAAAAAGAACTCAAAAAAGAAATTCTCCGAATCGCCGGAAAATACCTTGATTTAAATGAATACCGGCTTTTCTTTTTCGGTTCGCGGGTAAGCGGGAAAAGTTTTGAAAGATCAGATATTGATGTCGGTATTCAAGGAAAACAAAAACTTCCTTTAACCGCCAAGATGCGAATTGAAGAAGATCTGGAAAACCTGCCAACGCTTTATAAAATTGATTTGGTAGATTTTAACGATGTTTCTAAAGATTTTAAAAAAGTCGCTCTCAAATACATTGAGCCAATAAACAAATCAAAATAATTATGGAAGAATTAAAACTTATCATTAAAGATTTTCAAAAAGCCGTTTCGCGGTTGAAAGAAATTTTAGAATTGGAAAAGACTATGATTAACAGAGATTCGGCCATTAAAAGATTTGAGTTCTGTTTTGAACTGGCTTGGAAATCCATAAAAAAATATTCCGCCCAAGAAGGAGTGGAATGCCGTTCCCCTAAATCCTGTTTTCGCACCGCTTTTCAGTTGAAGCTCATTGAATATGATGAACAATGGATGATGATGGTAGATGACCGCAATGTCGCTTCCCATGCTTACAAAGAAGAAGCCGCCAATGACATTTACAGCCACCTGCCAGGTTATTTAAAGCTATTTGAAAAACTGCTGGAAAAATTATCAAGCGGGGAATAAAATTTATTAAAAATTATGTCAAGCAAAAAAAATCCGACCAGACAAGAAATTCTGCGCCATTCCGCCGCCCATGTTTTGGCAGCGGCCGTTTTAGAAATGTTTCCCGAAGCTAAATTCGGAACGGGACCGGCTATTGAAGACGGCTTCTATTACGACTTTGAACTGCCCCGCGCTTTAATCCCCGAAGATCTGCCCATTCTGGAAGAAAAAATGAAAAAAATAATCAAAGCCAATTATCCTTTTGAAAAAGCTGAAATGTTAGCTGATGAAGCAATAAAACATTTTGAGAAAGCAGGCCAGAATTATAAAGTTGAATTAATTAATGATATTAAAAATAAATCCCAAGTCCCAAGTTACGAGTTACAAGTTACGAGTTATAAAACAGGAAGCTTTATTGACCTCTGCTCCGGACCGCATATTGATTCCACCGGCGAAATAAATCCTAACGCTTTTAAACTTACTAAAATTTCCGGCGCTTATTGGAAGGGCGACGAGAAAAATAAGCAGCTGCAAAGAATTTACGGCATGGTTTTTGAAACTGAAAAAGAACTGAAAAAATATTTAAGCCGGCGGGAGGAAGCTAAAAAAAGAGACCATCGCAAGCTGGCAAAACAGCTGGAACTGTTTATCATTTCCAGCGAAGTCGGCAAGGGCCTGCCCCTTTGGCTCCCTAAAGGCGCTTTCATTAGAAAAAAGATAGAAGATTATATGTACGAACTGGAAAAGAAAAATGGATACGATTTCGTTTACACACCCATTCTCGCTCGTGAAAATCTCTACAAAAAGTCCGGGCATCTCGCCCATTATGAAAATGATATGTATAACCCGGTTGAAATTGAAGGGGAAAATTATTACCTGAAACCGATGAACTGCCCTCACCACCATATCATTTATAAAAGTAAAATGAGAAGTTATCGGGATTTGCCGATGCGCCTGTCTGATTTTAGCGTCATTCACCGCTTTGAACGATCAGGAGTTTTAACCGGCCTGATACGCGCCCGTTCTTTTTCCCAAAACGACGCCCATATTTACTGCGCCCAAAAGCAATTGGAAAGGGAATTGTTGAAAGTAATAGAACTTTTTAAAAAAGTTTACGCCGATTTTAATATTAAAGACTACTGGTTCCGGTTGGCTTTGCCCGACTTTAATAACAAAGAAAAATACGGCGGCATAGAGAAAAAAAGCTTATGGGAAGCGTCCGCTGAAATTGCCCGCCAAGCCCTTAAAAAATCCGGGGAAAAATATGTTGAAGAAGAAGGAGAAGCGGCTTTTTACGGGCCCAAAATTGATGTCCAAGTTAAAAATGTCCTAGGCAAGGAAGACACTATCGCCACTATGCAGATTGATTTTTATATGCCGGAAAGATTTGGTTTGGAATTTGTCAATAAAAAAGGAAAGCGGGAAAGGCCGGTTATTCTTCATCGGGCGATAATGGGATCGTTTGAGCGTTTCTTCGCTTTTCTGCTGGAACAGACCGCCGGCGCTTTTCCTCTTTGGCTTTCTCCCGTTCAGGTTATGATTATTCCCGTCAGCGAAAAATTTAATTCTTACGCCCAGAAAATTCATTCGCAATTGTTAGAAAATGATATTCGCTCCAAAATCAGCGGCGAATCAGAATCTTTAGGCAAACGAATCAGCGAAGCGGAAAAGCAAAAAATTCCTTATATAGCTATAGTGGGAGAAAAAGAAATGGAATCTAAAACCTTATCCGTTCGCCGCCGAGATAATAAAGAACCCGCCTCCGCTAAAGCTACGGCGGGCAAGCAGCAAATTTTGAAAACTGAAGAGTTTGTAAAAAAGATTTTGGAAGAAGTGGAAAGCAAGAAATAAAAAAAGCGAGCATCCCATTAAAAGATACTCATTAGATAATCAAATTATTTCCCGTTTTTATTTACAATTTAAAACTTCACTTATATACCATTTTGTTGCGGTCGCAATAAAATGGTATAATCAATTTTTTCATTTTCTCTATTAGGATAATTTGAACTTTTTTCTTAATTTCTTTTCAGTGCTTTTGTTAAAATCGGTTGCGATGAATTGTTTGGCAAATTTTTCTGCTTTGAAAAAGTTTATTACCATCTCAATCTCTTTATTGCAAGGATAAGGATAAATAAAAACTGACTTTTGAAGTTCTTGAAAACCTAATTTTTGTATCTTTTTTCTTAGTGCTTCGCGAACTATTTTTTTATTTTCTGGGATATCAAAAATAACTACTCTCCATTTTTTATCCCATTTTTTGGGCTTAGATATTTCCAGCTTATTAAAACCAATTTTTTGAGCCTGCTTCTTTCCTTTTTTGGTAAGCTCAATATTCCACCACTCTCCTTTATTTCTATAATAAATCATTTTTTGCTCCTCTAGCTTTTTAACATTCCTGTAAAGTTTTTGTTTATCAACAAATTTCCATTCTCTCTTAAGCGCGCGAAAAACCCTCTTCTGCGCCCGCGGAGAAGTAGACAATCCTAAAGCCACACCAGCCATTAATAATAAAATTATTTTCTTTTTTGTGTTGCTGCTTATAGCCATACTCAGATTATATACCATTTTGTTGCGACCGCAAAATAATGGTATATTTTTTTAATTTGTTTTTGGTCTTGTTCTATCTTCTTAAATCTATATACCATTACGGCGCGGTCGCAACCTAGTGGTATATAATTTTTAATCGGATTAAACGCGCGGCTCTTATAATTTTTTAATCATTCCACCCTTTTAATATCCGCTCCCAGTTTTTGGAGCCTTTTCTCTATCTTCTCATAGCCCCTGTCCACTTGCTCTATGTTTTTAATAACGCTTTCCCCCCGCGCCAAAAGAGCGGCAATAATCATGGAAGCCCCCGCCCTAAGGTCAAAGCTGATTATTTCTTTGCCGTAAAGCTGGGTCGGTCCGGTTATCAAAGCGCTGTGCGGATCGCTTACAACGGCAACGGCTCCCATTTTCCTAAGTTCCTGGATATACTTAAATCTTCCTTCATATAAAGTGTCGTGAATTAGGGTAGTTCCTTCCGCTTGGGTCGCCAGCACTCCCAGCGGAGCTTGAATATCGGTAGGAATTCCGGGGTAAATTCTAGCGTCAATTTTAGCTACCGCTTTTAAACTGCTTTTAGGCAGCACCGTAATGCTGCTTTTTTTAATTTCAAATTCCACTCCGAATTCGCGCAGTTTTTCCAGAACTAAATCTAAATTATCTTCAACCGCGTTTTTAACCGTGACGCGGCTTTTGGTTGCCGCTCCCATTATCAGAAAAGTGGCCGCTTCGTTAGCGTCGGGAATTATCCTGTGTTCCGCTCCTTTTAAATTATTTCTTCCTATTATCTCCAAAGTGTGCGTGCCAGCGCCTTTGACTTTAACGCCTAATTTTGCCAAAAATCCAGCCAAATCTTGGACATGGGGCTCCGCCGCCGCTATTTTAATAATCGTTTTTTGGGAAATGGCGCTTGCCAGCATTAAAGCATTTTCCGTAGCCGTAACGGAGAACTCGCCCAAAACCACTTTAGCCGCGCGACGGCGGCTGGAATCAATGCGGTAAAAATCATTATCTTGTTTTATTTTTACTCCCATTTTTTCCAGCGCGCGAAAATGAGTCCCGATCGGGCGGGAACCGATCAAGCATCCTCCCGGACAGGACATTTTAAATTTCGGAAAGCGGGCGCTTAAAGAGCCCAGCAGCAAAATGGAAGACCGCATCTTTCCGACTTCCTCAAAATCCATTTTTTCAGGATCTATGTTTTTGGCGGCAACGCTTATTTTTCTTTTTCCCAGCCATTCAACTTCCGCTCCCATTCCCTTGATTATTTTTATCATTTTCAAAACATCTTCAATGAGAGGAACGTTATCCAAGACGCACTTTTTTTTAGTTAAAAGAGTCGCCGCCAAGATAGGCGTGGCGGCGTTTTTTGACCCTCTGACTTCAATCTCCCCTTTTAATTTTTTTCCTCCAATAATTTCAAAGTATGGCATAATTTAACAATTTGAAAAATAAACAATTTGAAAAATAAGTGGAACATCTTCATACGACCGTGAGAAGAAGTGCTTTTTCATTTCTTTGCTTTTTTAAAAAACAAGCGGAACATCTTCATGCAATCGTGAGAAGAAGTGCCTTTCTTGTTTTCTCGCTTTAATTCAAGATTAAATAAACTTTTAACTTACGACTTTAATTTTTTCAGCAATTCTTCAGCGCTTAAAATCTCGCTCTTCCGGCTATCCCTTCTTTTCAATTCTATTCCGCCCGCCGCCAGCGATTTCTGGCTTACCACCGCGCGGCAGGGAATGCCGATAAGATCCGCGTCGGCGAATTTTTCTCCCGCGCTTATATCCCGATCGTCGTACAAAACTTCCGCGCCGCTCTTTTCCAAATTTTTATAAATTTCCTCCGCTTCCTCGTCTTGCCTCAAACTTAACAGATGAATTTTAAACGGCGCTACCTCTTCCGGCCAAATAATTCCTTTGTCGTCGTGGTGAACTTCAACGATTGTTCCCATTATCCGGCTGGGCCCAATCCCGTAACAACCCATTATGACATCTCTCGCCTTTTCTTTTTCGTCCATATACCGCAATTTAAACGGGCGGGAAAAGCGAGTGCCTAATTTGAAAATATTGCCGATTTCAATAGCTTTCTCTTTTCTCAATTTACCGCCGCCGCACTGCGGACATTTATTTTTCTGGTCGGCTAAAATTTCCTCGTTTATGGCTACCCCGCACTTATCGCAGATATAAATAACATCTTCGCCCGCCGCGGACAATGTCTGGAATTCGTGGGAATATTTTGAAAAAGCTCCGCCGGAAGCGTAAGTTAAATAAGTGATGTTTCCCAAACCGCACCGCTTGAAAATTTTAAAATAAGCTTCCTCAACTTTTTCGTAATATTCATCCAAATCTTTTCTATCCTTATGAAAAGAATAAAGATCTTTCATAGAAAACTCGCGCCCCCTTAATAAACCGGATTTCGCGCGCGGCTCGTTTCTAAATTTAGTTTGGATCTGGTAGATATAGGCGGGAAGATCTTTGTGGGAAAAAATATAATTTCCGGCTAAAGGAGTGATGACTTCCTCATGGGTAGCTCCCAAGGCGTATTCTTTTCCGTCCGCGCCCGCTAATTTGAATAGGGCGTCAAAATTTTTCCAGCGACCGGTAGTTTCCCAAACACTTTTAGGCGTTAGCGCCGGCATCAAAATTTCCTGCCCGCCAATAGCGTCCATTTCTTCCCTGATTATGCCGCAAATTTTATTATGCGCTCTCAATCCTAACGGCAAAAAAGTGTGCGCGCCAGCGGCTGTTTTATTGATGAAACCGGCTTTAATTAAAATTTTAGCGTTAAAACTAACCTCGTCCCTAGGCAGTTCTTTCACCGTTTTCGTAAAAAGTTTTGACTGTTTCATAGAGTTATACTTTATGTCATTCCCGACCCCTTTTTGTCATTCCCGCGAAGGCGGGAATGACATGGGAGAATGCGGGAATGACATATCTTTTTATTCTCCGACTACTTTCCCATCTGGTCTTTTAATTTAATTTCTAAAACAAATCAACCGAATAGCCCCCTTATTTTATCCACGATTTCAAATCGGATAAAGTCGCGGAAAGTAACTACAACCATAAGGGCGATAAGCAGAAAAAACCCGGCGGTATGGAGCGCCTGCTCCACTTTCTGGCTTACCCGCGAACCTTTTATTTTCTCAATTAAAATAAATAAAATTCTGCCGCCGTCCAAAGCAGGAAACGGCAGTCCGTTGATAATTCCCAGATTAACGCTTAAAATGGCGGCAAACTGCAAGACATAAACCAATCCCAAAGCAGCGGCTTGTTTAGTCATAACAGCGATTCCCACCGGGCCGGCTATATCCATTGCCATCCCTTCTCCTAAAAACAAGTTTTTGATAATTCCTCCCAAAGCAATGAAAATCGCCAGGGTCAAATCAAACACCGCCAATAACCCTCTCCAGATTGATTCGTACCAAGGATAGTTGACAATAGCGGTCCGCGCCAAAGATATTCCCAACGGCCCTTGCCCTTCAGGATATTCAATTCGGGGCGTTCCTCTTAACTCCAAAGTCTCTTGACCTCTTCTTATTTTCAGAATTATTTCCCGCCCTTTATTTTCACTTGCTAAAATTTGTATCTCTTTGGTAGTTTTAATTTCACTCCAAACTTCTTGCCCAGCGACACCGGCCGCACAGATTTCATCGCCTATTTTCAATCCCATTTTTTCCGCCGGCGCGCCGGGAACAATTTGAGAAATTTGCACTTTGGCGTTTGGCGCGTCCGCGTTATCGTCTATAGCTTGGGGCGCGCCGATCATTAAAACAATTGACAATAAAATCCAGGCCAGAAAAAAATTCATTGCCACTCCCGCCGCCAACACCTTTATTCTTGTCCAAGCCGGCTGGGCGGAAAAACTGTCCGATTCACTCGCGCCTTCCCCGTTTTCACCTTTGATTTTCACGAATCCTCCCAAAGGAATCCAGTTAAGCGAATAAACGGTATTTTTAGATTTAATTTCCCGATTCCCCAAAACAAACCTATACTTTCCGCTTTTTTCATCTTTAAATAAGCCGCAAATCCTGGGCGGAAAGCCAAAGCCGAATTCGTCCGCTTTAATTCCATTGCGAACGGCCGCCAAAAAATGCCCCGCTTCGTGGACAAAAATTAAAACGCCTAAAATTAAAATGAAAATTATAATTGTTGCCATAAAATTTCCTTTTCTTCTCCCCCTCTTTGAGGGGGAGATTGAGAGGGGGTGTAAAACGCTTCCGACCTTACAATTATTTTCCTTGTCTTTCTTGCCACTGCTTTATGCGCACCCCTCCGTCCCGCCAAGCGGGACACCTCCCCTCAAAGAGGGGAGGAGGTTTTTTTTATTTATCATTCGCGAATCATACCGTCTTTATTTCCTCTTCCTTTCTCTTCCTAATATCCTCTACCTTTTTATTATACTCGTCAACCGCTTCCTGCAACCTTTCTTTGCCTTGAAATTTGTCATCTTCGGTAATTTTTCCCGCTTTTTCCAGTTCTTGAATTTCTTCCCATATCTCTTCTCTGATGCCGCGAATGGAAATTCTGGCCTCTTCCGCTTTTTGGTTTAAAACTTTCACCAATTCCGCCCGCCGCTCCTCATTCAAAGGAGGAATATTTATGCGGATGACTTTCCCGTCGTTGTTGGGATTAAGGTTAAGATCCGACATTTTAATGGCCGCTTCAATATTAGCCAAGCTGTCCGTATCCCAAGGCTGGATAACAATTAGCCGCGGCTCGGGAATATTTATACTGGCTACTTGTTTAAGGGGAGTCTTGTTTCCATAATAATCCACCGGCAAATTTTCAACCAAAGCCGCGCTGGCCCGGCCGGTCCTCAACTTGCCGGTTTCCGTTTTAAAATATTCCACCGCTTTTTCAAACTCGCCTTCTTTGTTTTTAATAATTTCTTGATGCATAAATTTACTTGAATAAAATATTTATTTCTCAATCCTCTCCCCCTCTTTGAGGGGGAGATCCGCCTTTGGCGGAGAGGGGGTGCGTAATATCGCCAACTTCACAAATATTCTTCAATCTTAAGAATAACTCCCTCTAGATTATTATTAATATCATTATTCCAGAATCTTAGTATTTTAAAACCTAAGCTTTCCATAAATTTAGTTCTTTCTTTATCGTATCTTTCTTGTTTTTCTTCTCTATGCTGCCAACCGTCCAGTTCTATAATCAGATTCTTTTCCGGGCAATAGAAATCTACAATATATTTCCCTATGGAATGTTGTCTTCTGAATTTGTATTCTAATTGGTTTCTTCTTAGTCTTGACCAAAGGATTATTTCTTGGGGCGTGGCTGAATTTCTTAGTTTTTTTCTTAAAGGTTTTTCTCTTTTTAAGTTTGAGAATTTTCTCATAGTCACTGCCTCATACACCCCTCCGTCCCGCCAAGCGGGACACCTCCCCTCAAAGAGGGGAGGAAGATTTTATTACTTAACCTTCCTCACTCCGGCGTATAAAATATCCGGATTTAAAGGATTAAATTTTATAACCCCTATCACGCCCTTTGTTTCCAGCTGAAAAGTTGACCATTGTTCTCCGCCATCAGTTGAATTATACACCGCTTGCGCGGCGCTGTAAATTATTTGGCGGGAATTTTCGGGATTGACCGCTATAGCGCGGACGGGAAATTTTTTGGAGCTTTCCAAGATATTAAGCTCCTCCCAGCTGTCGCCGAAATTAGCGCTTTTAATTATTCCTCCTTTCAGCCCTGCATATAATGTTCCGGAATTATTGGGATCGGCTGCGATAGAAAAAACTCCGCTATTAACACCCGCGCTTTTAAAATTTTTCGCCAGATCTTCCAAATTTTCTCCCCCGTCCCGCGTTCTTAGAATTCCCTTGTTGAAAATTCCGAAATAAACCGTTTGGCTGTCGGAAGAATCAAATTCAATCTCCGTCACCGCTCCCGGCGCTTTAAAAATATTTTTCCAACTGCTTCCTCCATCCGCTGTTTTAAATATCATTCCCTCGCTTGTTCCGGCGTAAAGAATTTGAACCTGGCTTTTGTTTATATTCAATGAAGTAATCACCGTTCCATCGGCCGGCTCGGTGTATATTTCTTTCCACTCCGCTCCTTGGTTTTCGCTTTTATAAATTTTTCCCCGCTCCCGCCAAACTCCCGAAGCGTAAAGAATGTCCGGATTGGAAGGATCTAAAGCCGCGGCGTAAACTTTTATCGGGGGAAAATCCATTTTTTCCCAGCTTTCCGCGCCGTTTTCTGTTTTGAATATCCCATTCTTCTTTGTTCCGATATAAATAACTTGATTGTTCTGCGAGTTAATAATCATTGACAAAATATCCAGTGAGGCTATGCTTTTGCCTTCGCCGGCGTCCGCTTTTACTTCCCAATTTTCTCCCTTGTCCGCTGACTTCAAAACGCCTCCCATTAAATTTGAGGATTTATCCGCGGAACATCCCGCCAAAAAAACAAGCGGCAGAATTAAAAATGGCAAAATAATTTTATTCATTGTTTTTATTATAGCACAATATTTACTCCCTCCAATTACTCATCGCGATCCTCAAATTCAGCGACATATGGCGAATCATTTATAAGTTCAAAGCCGCGACCGAGATTCCTGCAATAGTGTCAACTGTTCTTTATGCTTTCCCATTCATGCTTCACTGGATTCGTTTTCTCATTCGCGACTCATCAGCGTATTTCCACATTCCCTAAAAACTCCGTAATCCCTTTAAATTCCGCTTTCACCGCCGCCGGATATTCATCCGCGCCGATGTCCGCAATCACAACACAATCGGAGAAATAAATTCTTTTTTATCAACAAAACTTTTGGAAATGACTCTGTTTTTTTTCAAACCGAGACCGGAAGAAATTTTTTTCAGTTTCAAATAGTCTTTACTTGTTCCTTTAAGCTTAATTTCAAAAGCGAATTTTTTGCCAACGATTGCGTCTATCTCCGCCGTATTTCTTTTGTTGTAAAAACTGACATCTCCAAAACCGCCCAGTTGATTTATTACGGCGTTTTCAAAAAGTTGGGCATCATTGACATTTCCAATAATATTTAAAAGTCCCGTATCGCTGAAATATACTTTTTTTCCTCCGGCAACTGATCTGTCTGCGCCCTTGGCGTAACGCGGCAAAAGTTTGATCATAAAAGTTCCTTGCAAAAATTCCAGATATTGGTATATCTTCGGACGGCTCACTCCCAACTCAATTGAAAGCCGGCTCACATCCAGCATAGAACCTATTCTCGGAACCAAAAGCAAAAGCAAATCCCGAAGCTCTTGTATATCTTTGTAATCGGAAAGAATTTTCAAGTCCTTCTCAAAAAATGAAGCGAAAATATTTTTCAAAATTATTTTTTTTGTTTTTTTGTTTTTCTCCAACACTGCAGCCGGAAATCCGCCGAATCGCAAATAATTTTCATAATCAGTTTCAAATTTTTTGTGCCTAAAAATATCGCTCTTCTTCAAGCAATCCCTCAACTTCAAAGTTTTAATTTCATCTTCCGGCGCTTTGCCTGAAAAATACAAACATTCCCCAAAGCTCAAAGGATCAAGTTGAAAAAGAAATTTCCTTCCAGAAAGAGACTCCGGGAAAAGATTTTTCAAATAATAATTTGACGAGCCGGTAACAATAAATTTCACTTGGTGGTGATCAATGAGATATTTGATAATTTTGGTAACTTCTGGAAATATTTGAATTTCGTCAATAAAAATCATAAGCTTTTTATTTTGCTCTTTCCCAACTCCTTCTTTAATCCTTTTATATATATTTTCGTAATCAATATCTTCAAAAACTTTCACATCCAACGGATTTTCAAAATCAAACCATCTTTTGTTCACTGACTCGCTTCCGGCATATTCAAATATCTGACGCATTAAAGTGGTCTTTCCGACTTGTCTCATTCCGGTGATTACAAGCGCTTCTTTTCTATTCAAATATTTAACCAAATCGCTGAAAATAAGTCTTTTTTTCATTTTCATACTTTTTTATAATTACAAATTTACGCTAATATGTAATTATATTATTACACTATTTTCCAACCTGTGTCAATTCTGTGAAAATCCGCTCGCGACTTATCAGCGTCTTCAAAATATCCGTGCTTATCCGTTTGCAAATCCGTGCTTATCCGTTCATCTCACTTCTATGTTTCCAAGAAACTCCGTAATTCCCTTAAATTCCACTTTCACCGTCGCCGGATATTCATCCGCGCCGATGTCCCAATACGGGCTGGGGCGGCTGTCGCCGTCTATGTCGTCGGAGAAACTTAAATCAGAATCGCTGGATAAATCCGTTCCGGCGTCTATCAAATCAGGAGCAGTAGACTTTAAGTGAAAATCACCATTGGCGTAATCAACGAAATTATCTGTCCATTCATCCCCAGCATTTTCATTTAAATCAACCGCATGGTTACCATCCACATCATCAGAAGCACAATAGTCAATTGTCATTGTTCCGTAAAAATCATCTGTATTATTAAAAACAGTAGAATTTTTCACAGTTAAAACCGAACCACTACCAAATGCGATGCCTCTATAACAATCACTCACAGTATTATTGTACACATAAAGAGTAACTCCATCACCCCAGGCAAATATTCCCCTTGCACTGCTAGACTGATTAAATCCATAAACAATATTATTGATAGCATAGAGAGAAAAAGCATCTGAAGCATATTCAATTGCTACTATTCCCTCTAAATCAGTAGCAGACTCACTATATGTATTTTTTATGATGCTATTGGTTACATGTCCAATGCCATTACCTGGCAGAGAAAAAACAATTCCTGCTTCATCACCTTGCTGTTCAATTTGAATTCCCTCAAGTCGTACATAACTTTCTTTAATGATGACAGCATTGATATTTGATACAGCACTTATTTCCAACCTATACTTCCCCTCATCCCAAACCCCGCTATGCCTTTGACTAGTTCCTACTTCTGTAGCTTCCGTGGGAGTATAAACCTTAATATAATTATCAGCTGAAGTTGTCCAGCCGTCTATGTCAACAGCGGTTTCATCCGCCGCGCCTCCTTCTCCGTTATAACAAGCGATATTCCATTGTTCGTTGGAAGCTTCTATGTCTTTTCCTCCCGACCAAGTGTCAAAATTTTCTAAGCCATCGTCCAAAGAATCATTTTCATTTCCCGATTCAGCGTTATACAAAGAAGTATAAGCTCTGTAAATAGACCAGTCATTGTCAGCCGCCGATGTGGCCGTTGGAGTTCCTCCCGTGGAATTTTTTATCGTATAATGGGTAGAATCTGTCCTTCCGTGGATAAAGCAAACCGAGTCTATAATTCCATTATCGTCCGAATCATATTGAATAACATCTCCTACGCCTACATCGTCGCCTAAGGCGGAGGCAAAAGTAGCCGTGGTTCCCGATATGGTCAGAGAATTAGAAGTTCCTGTTTCTAGAGCTGTGGCAGCTGATGGCCCGACGGAACGGTAAATCTTCTCGGCCGCCTCGTCAGCCCCAATGTCCCAGCCATTACCATTCTGGTCTCGGGTTTGGCCGTCTATGTCGTCGGAGAAACCTTCACTAGATAAGTCAGTTCCTTGATTAATTATAGATCCTGTACCCGTGAAATTCTTTAAATGAAAATCTCCATTGGCGTAATCTGTGAAGACATTAGCCCAGTCGGTTGCCCCACCTGTCCATTGAATATTGCCTGTGCCAGAAGCAAAATCATCATCATCACCAGCGGAATAAGTAACTATTGGGGAAACATTCCCACCTGAATGATAAATATCATCCGTATTATTAAATATGGCATTGTTAGTGCAAGTAACTGTGCCCCAATAAACTCTAAGACCAAAAACACATCCACTAATCGTATTATTGTAAATATATGCTGTTTGCGAATCATTTACGCTGTTTATATAAATTGCTTCGTATAATACCCCATAAAAAATATTATTATAAATTATTAAATTAGTATAAGACTGATTTTGACCCAAACTAATACCTTTATCAGTATAGTTTGAAGCACCATCTCCCCTAAAGATTGAATTGGATATTCTGCAGCCCGTTGGATGCTCTAAATAGACTCCTGCCGTGCCATCTGCTGTTACCGTGTGATCGAATTGTAAACCATCAATTCTTGTATAAGGTTCTAGAGAACGGATACCATCTGTAGTTGTATACTCAACTACATATTTATTACCATCCCACTTCCCATTATGCCTATTTCCCAAACTCGGATCAGTCCAAATCTTAATGTAATTGTCA